>JADGNQ010000071.1 GCA_017883385.1 Candidatus Sulfotelmatobacter sp. | reverse complement strand
CTGGCACCACGGGCGGGACCAAGAACAACACCACTGGCAACGTAACCTCAACGGAAGGCGGCACGGGTGGCACGGCCTCCGCCAGCCTTAACGTGGTGGCGCCACCGTCGATCGCCAAGGCCTTTGGCGCAGCCAGTATCCCGGTGAACACCACTACCACGCTAACCTTCACCATTACCAATCCGGCGGCTAACGCGGTTGCAGAAACCGGCGTTGCGTTTACCGACACACTCCCCGCCGGGCTGGTGGTAGCGACTCCGAATGGGCTGACCAACACCTGCGGCGGCACAGCAACGGCGGTAGCGGGCAGCTCCAGCATCAGCCTGACGGGTGGCACTATCGCCGCGAACGCCTCCTGCACCGTCGTCGTGAACATACCGGGAACAACGGCTGGTGGTCCTTTCACCAACACCTCGGGCGCAGTGAGTTCCACCAACGGCGGCACGGGCAACACCGCTACGGCCAACCTGACGGTCGTCGCACCCCCGACCATCGCTAAGGCCTTCAGTCCTACTCCCATTACTTTGCGTGGGACCACCGCACTCACGTTTACGATCACGAATCCAGCGGCCAACACCGTGGCGTTGACAGGCGTGGCATTCACCGACACCCTGCAGGGCGGCCTTGCGGCGACCGCGACCCCGTCCAACACGTGTGGCGGTGTTCTAACCGCGAGCGGTTCCGCAATCTCCTTGACCGGCGGTACCGTCCCGGTCGGCAGCCCAGGCACGTGTTCGTTGTCCGTGACTGTTCAGGGCACTGCTGGCGGACTCAACATCCCCAACATAACGGGCACGATCACCTCAATCAACGGCGGTTCGGGAACCACGAGCAACACCGCGACCGTCACCGTGCAGGACTACCAGTTCTCTGCAACCGACACTACCTCCACGTTCATTCAGGGCAGCACCGTGCCGGGGGCCGCTTCGGTAACCATAACTCCGCAATTCACCTACGCAGGCACTGTGTCATCAGCAGGTTGTGCTCCTGCCAGCTTCACTTGCACGTTCACCCCCACCACCGGCGGCAATAATTTGCCGGTCGCCATCACCGCATTAGGGAATACTCCGGTCGGTCCTTACTCGCCCGTCACACTGAGCGCTACCGGTACGCCGCTCGGTACCGGGCCCGCGATCATCCACTCGGCTGCGCCCTTCGCACTGGCAGTGGAGTGCACTTACTCTCAAGGCAGCACCACTCTCGCCGCAACGACTCCGACCTACACCCCCAGCGTCACCCCTGCGCCATTCACTCTGTTTGTGACTGAAGTTGCCGGCGGAAGCAATTGCCCGTGGGGACCTTCAGCAAACGCACCCGCACCGCCTGCCGTACAATTTACTGCGGGAATCATAGTCGTTTCTGGGAGCACGGGCCAGGTATCTGCCGCCGGCACTGGATCCCCGATCACCTACGACGTCACGCCAATCGCAGTCGGCGCCGCCGCTCCGCAGGTGGACAGCATCACAGTGAGTTACTTCCAGATGCCCGGTGGCATCGGAAGTTTCGTCCACAACGTAGTCCAGGAAATCCCGGTTTCACAAACGGTCAATGCCGGACTGACGACTTCGTTCTCTCTCGTGGTCAGCCCGAATCCGAATAACCAAGCCGGCTCTAGCGTAACCTTCCCACTGGTGCAAGGCTTGAACGCGGCAGCCGCTCCCACGGTGTGCAGTGCAGTAGCCTTGGACACCACTGGCACGATTGTGCCGGACCCGAACAATCTGAACTATGGCATCGCTTGCAACCTCAGCTCTACCCCGCTGACGGGTTCGCAGGTAACTCTGGATCTGCAGGTAACCATCCCGGCAGGACTGAAAGCCGCCAACAGCCCGACGCAGGAGCGCGGACGGCCCGTCCTGTTCTACGCCTTCTTGCTTGGCCTTCCGGCGGTCTTCCTAACCGGAACCAGTACCTTCGCCTTTGGATCGCGGCGTCAGAAGCTCGCACTTCGACGCCTGACCAGTGCTGCCGGTATCTTCATGGTCCTCGCTTTGCTGGTCCTCCTTCCCGCCTGCGGTGGCGGGTTCAAGGCCAACTTCGGAGGAAACAAGACGGCATCCTATTCGCTCACCGTAATGGGCTACGCGACGGATGGGAGTAACAACGTACAGGGCGTGGAGATTCTCACCGTCCCGCTCAATATCGTGAAGTAAGCGCAAGTCCCCGCACCAGCGATGCAGGGGCGCTGCTTAACTTGTAGGAACGAATTAAATTTTGGGCTGAGGAATCTCAAAATGGTGAAACGATTTTTCATCTTTCTTTGTCTTTGCGCTGCCTTAGGTCTCAGCGCCAGTGCGCAGACTGTTGTGGACGTGTGTCCCTATTCACCGGCCCATCAAAAGGCCCTGGCTTGCCTCATCCCTGACTTGACCCAGACCGGTCAATCACAGAACCTGGCTCGCTTCAACACCACGATCGCCCAGGTCCTGGGCCAACTCCCCTTGGCGGCTCCGGTTTCTGGATTTGTCCTGGGATTTGACAAGAAGCTTGGCATCCCCGTCGAAGAAAACCAGAACCTGGGATCCGTCCTCACCGAGCGCGGCAACACCGTGGGACGCCACAAGGTATTCCTCGGCTTCACCTATCAGCGCTTCGTCTTTCACACCATCGACGGTACTAACCTCTCGAACCTGCCTTCCGTCTACTTCATCCAGACGCTTCATCCAAGCGCCACGCAGACCGTAAGCGAGTTCGGCACTTCCCGCAACAGCCTGAGCGCAAATCTGAGTCAATACACCGGTATTATCGCTGTCGGCCTGACCGACCGAATCGATGTTTCTGTCACCGTTCCTTTCCAGAGGGTTTCCGTCTCTGCCGGTAACGGCAACCTCCAGCAGGCCTTTGTCACCATCGACACGAGCACAAATCCTGCTACTGTAACCACCTCCATTAGCGGCGTCCAACAGGGTCAGAGTATCGCCGGTTCCGCCAAGGGCTTTGGCGACGTTCTTGTAAATGCGAAGGCCACTATATTCAACGGCGAAAAATCGAAGGTGGCGGCGGGCCTCGAGACTCGGTTTCCTTCTGGTGATGAGTTGAATCTTCTAGGCTCAGGCGCTTACGGATTCAAGCCCTACATCGTGTTCTCACGCTTGGGAAAAATCACTCCGCACGTCAACCTGGGTTATCAGTGGAACGGGCACTCCGATCTCTATCTAAGCCAGGGCGCTTCCTTGCGTCTCCCCGACAGCTTCGACTATTCCGCCGGAGCGGATATTGGCGTCGCCAAGAAGGTGACTCTAGTCGCCGATTTTGTCGGACAGCACTACTTCAATGCCCCCCGGGTTACCAAGGCGGTGCCCGCGAGTCAGGCTAATATTCCGGGACTGCCCGACGCGTTTAGCACCAACCTCACCGTCGGCGTAGACACCAGCTCGATCAACGTGGACAACGTTGCCCTGGGCATCAAGTTCAATCCCGCGGGCCGCCTGATCGTCTCCGCCAACGCCTTGATCCGGTTAGACAGCGGCGGTCTTCGACCCGACCGGTTCGTTCCGCTCGTCGGCTTGTCATATCGATTCTGAAGGCTCGCCCACGGGCAACCATGGAGTCTGGGCACACGACCCCGGCTTTGCTCCTGCCGGGACTTGAGGTACACTTACTCCCCGTCCGGGGATGTGCGTATGACAGCATTGGAACCTTCGTTGTGGATCTGGCCGACCACGACCCTCCGGGGCGCGCCCGGCCTTCTCAAACTCTCCCTCCAGCTTTTCGTGATGACCGCGTTGGTGGCCCTGCTCTCTGGCTGTCCTAGCAATACTCCTGTTGCGAAGGCTCCGCCTCCACCACCTCCGCCGCCAGCTCCAACTGCCGCGATTGATGCGACCCCCTCCACCGTGCAGCAAGGTCAACCTGTGATTATTACGTGGAAGACCGAAAACGCCACCGATGTGGCCATCGCGCAAGTGGGCGCCGTTCAACCCAACGGTTCGCAAACCGTCACGCCCACCGAGTCCACGACTTATCACATCACCGCCAAAGGTCCGGGCGGCGTGCAGGAATCCGACGCGCGCGTCACCGTGGTCGCAACCGCCGCCGAGCAGCCCACTGCGCCGGGTGACGCGACCGCAACCTCCGACTCCGCCAATCGCCTCGACGTCTTTTTCGACCTCGACGATTACTCGATTCGCCAGGACCAGTTCACCACCATCCAGACCGATGCCCAGTTTCTTAAAGAGCATCCCGAGATACGCATCGTGGTCGAAGGCCACTGCGACGAGATGGGCTCCACGGAATACAATCTCGCCCTCGGAGACAAGCGCGCCACAGAGGTGAAAGCCGCCCTCGAAAAAGCCGGCATCACGGCCAGCCGCATGCGAATCGTCTCCTACGGCAAGGAACTACCGGTGTGCACGGATCAGACCGAGAGTTGCTGGAGAATGAACCGCCGCGCTCACATCACTCCGGATATCCAGCGCTGAAGGAATGCTATTTCACAAATTGCGTTAGAAACAGAATCAGCCGCGAAGCGGCGACATGTGAAAGCCCGGCACGGAAGTGCCGGGTAGCAGTGGGAAGTCGAACAAGTCCCGAAGGGACGACACGGGTTCCAATGCACACAACTCTTGAGCCCTGAGGATGCTGCACTAGCCAAATATTGACCGTCCAACACCTACAGAGTCGTAACATGCAACGTCACACCGTATTCTCCATCTTGGCGCTCTTGCTCGTCCTCCTCGCCCTGAATCCCGCGTGGGCGCGAATGCCCCTCCCGCCCCAGTCTGACCAGGACGCTCTCTTCCTTCAAGCCGTCGACGCCTACAACAAGAATCAATTTCCCCAGGCGCTGACGAAATTTCAGCAGGTCTCCGGCAGCCACGCCCAGGAAGCGCAACAGTACATCAAGAAAATGAATGCCTACCAGGAGGCGATACAGCTCGCCAAAGGCATCATGGATCGCAGTCCCGACGAACGCGATGCCAACAGCCTGGAGTTCGCCATCCAGCAATATCAACTGGCCATCCAGATCAAGCCCGACGGTCCGTGGCAGCCCGCCGATCAGTTGGCGAAAGCCCGAGTGCTATGGGCCCAGGTCCAGAAAGCACATGCCGCAAGCAGCAAGGCCATGAACAGTGAGTTCTGCGCCAAGGCTCTTGCCGCTGCTCAGGAACACCATTACAAGGAAGCCGCTCAGTACAGTTGCCCCTTGGCCAACGACAATCCCGGCTACTCCTGCGGCGGCGACGAAGCCGTCCATATGTGCCAAGTAAATACCGATCTGGCCAAGCTCGACAAAAGCACGCCGGACACGCACACGACGGACAGGAGTACCACCGGCAAGAGCGCGTCCACCATCATCCCGGTCGAACCGGCCGCGCACTCTTCCAGTTTCGATAAAGCCAAAGCTGCATACGACAGCAACGATTTCGAGCGCGCCCGCAACCTGTTCCAGCGCGTCGATGCCGATTCAAAATCGGCCTCCGCCGATTTTCTGGACAAGATTTCCCGCTACACAGACGCCTTCGCCACCGGAGAAAAGCAAAGCCGCGATGCCCAGTACGAATCAGCCCGCGCAGCCTTTGCCAGCGCGGCTGCCATCAAGCCCGATGGCCCCGGCGATCCGCAGAACCGTGCCTCCCGGATGGAACTATTTCTGGGCCTCGATCAGTTTTATTCCGGAGACTACCAGTCCGCCATCCAGCACCTGCAGAGTTGCGCCCACACCGGCATCCAGAAACAACCCCTGGTCCACTTCTATCTCGGCGCCAGCGAACTGGCCCGCTTCTTCGTCACCGGCAGCGAAGACCCAACCCTGCACCAGGACGCGCTGAACGATCTGAAACAAGCCAAGCAAGCCGGATTCAAAACCGCCGGCCAGGATGTCTCCCCAAAAATCCTGCAAGTCTACAACGACCTCTGACTTTGGTTAACGAATCATGTGGGGACAGCCGCCTTCGGCTGTCCTTCGAGCGAAGCACGAACCCGTGTAGAACAGAGCGGAAAATTCCAGACGAGCGGGGGTCTAGCCTGCCCTACTCCTTGCCCACAATCCGGTTCAGATCCGGCTTCTTGAACACCGCAAAGCACGTTGCCCCGCCTGACTTCGGCACCGTAATGTCCACCTGCTTCGCCTCGTGATTCGGCCCCAGCAGCGTAACCGAGTATTTCCCCGGCGGTAGCTTGATCCGCAGCGGAGTCTCTTGCCCGAGAATGCTCTGCGCTTCCCCGCTCACCGGAGTCACCGCGGTCACAGTCGCCCAAGGTTCCGCGTTAATCTCCGCATAGGTATCGCCGACAGTCGCGCCTTGCGTCTGCGATCGCGCTTTGCTCTCCGAACTCGGCCGCAGAAACACCCACGCAAATACGCCCACCAGCACCAGCACCGCGACCCCTAGCCACACTGTCGGTCGCGACCACGTGGAAGGCTTATGTTCCAGAAACTCCCGAAGTTCCGGCGCGACTTCCGTCTTCTCCACGACGCGCGACGGTTCGGCCTTCGGGTAAAGAACACCGTGTTCCGCAGTCGAAGAGCGCCCGCTCTCCGCTCCCGGCGGCGCGACGGAGCCCGTATCGACACGCGCCGGCGGCGCTTCTGCTCTCACGCTCTGTTGGGTGTCAACCTGAGCATCGGCCGGGCCCGATTGCGTCACCACCGTGGCATTCAGCGCGGCCGGAATCTCGGCCGTCTGCCCATCAAAGATCTCAATCGGCTCCTGAGCCAACGGCCGCTCGAGTTCGGCCTTCCGTTCTCGGGCCTCTTTCCTCAGCGCCTCAAACTGCTCGACCCACCGCGGCGGAAGCTGCCGTACTTCGCCCTCCAGATTGTCCAGCGCCTGCAGCGCCTCCGGCACTTGCCCCAGCATCAGCTGCATGCGCGCGTCCGCCATCGCCTTTTCCACCGCGTTGACAGACCGCGCAAACTGCCTTTGCTTCTCCGCGGCTTTCTGTTCGCGCAATTGCTGTTCCAGCCGCGCGATGATCTGCGTTGCCAGCGTTCGTGCTCCGGGATCATCCGGAAATATCGCCTGCGCCTCTTCCACCGATTGCTTCGCTGCTTCCAGATCGCCCGCTTTCAGCGCTGCCTCAGCCCGCTTTAGCGATTCGCGATACCGGCCCATCCTGGCCTGCGCTTCCACGATCGCATCCCGCAACCCGGGAAACACCGCCCCCTCCGGATCGAGCCGCATCCCCTGTTCGACGCATTGCAGCGCCTCCTCAAGCTGGTTTTTTCGGAAGGCTTCTTCCGCCTTCATCTGCCATTGCAGAACTTGCTGCTCGCGCTGCAGTTGCTCCTGCCCTTGCTTGATCTGCTTGAGTAACTCCGTCGCCTCCGAGCTGTGCGGAGCCCCCCGCAGCACCTGCAGCACCTGCTGCCGCGCCGTCACAAAATCTTTCCGATGCATCGCCTCCGCCGCTTGCTGCAGCGTCTCCCCCAGCATCTTCTTCACATACTGCTGGTGCACTCGTGACAGATCGACGGCAAACTCCTCCGGCGACGGATAGCGCTCCTCTCGATTCTTGACCAGCGCCTTCTCGATGATCCCTTCCAGTTCGTCCGGGCACTCCTGCAAATACTTCGACAACGGCGGCGGCGGGTCCTGCACAATCTTCCGCAAAGTCGCCGCGGTCGACCCCCCGTCAAACGGCAGTACTCCAGTCAACATCTGGAACAGAACGACGCCGGTGGAATACACATCGGTGCGCACATCCACTTCGACATTCCCGCTCAACTGCTCCGGCGACATGTAATTCAAACTGCCGACCACATGCCCCGTGCGCGTCAGGCGGCTGCCTCCCAGCAAGGCGATTCCGAAATCCACGATCTTCGCCGTTCCGTCCCCCAGAATCATGATGTTGGCCGGCTTTATGTCGCGGTGCACCAGACCTTGCTTATGCGCATAGGTCAACCCGTTGCACACCTGCAGGATGATTCCCAGCTTCTCCGCAATCGGCATCGGCCGGCCCGACCCAATGATGGCCTCCAGGCTCACGCCCTCAAGGTATTCCATGACCAGGTACGGCACGCCGTCCTGGTGCCCCAGTTCGTACACGGTCACAATGTTTTGATGATGGAGACTGCCGGTATACTTCGCTTCCCGGTAAAACCGGAGCAGGAGATCCGGATCTTCCGCCGCCGCGGTCAATACCTTGATCGCGACCGCCCTCCCAATCCGCGGATCGGTCGCCCGGAACACGGTCCCCATACCCCCACGGCCGATCACGTCGATGATGTCGTACGCGCCAATGCGGCTGGGTTTTGCCGGTGATGAGTCCATGAGTCTGATGCACCCCAAGGGAGGGTAAGCAAAACCGCGTGTCTGAGGGACTTGCCCGCTTAAGCCCCGGTCTGACACGCCCCTAGGTGAGCGCTGGCAAGCGTAACTTCAATCCAACAATTTTGCAAATTTCAGCCGCCGATCTGGAGCAGCCGATGTGGGGACAGCCGCCTTCGGCTGTCCGTCGAGCGACGCTCGACGACCCTCCTGTGGTCCTCATGGACCTTGATGAATTCCGCACGAATCCGCCGTTCCGAGGCCGGCCACGTTTCCGCTTGCCCACCAAAAAAATCAGGCCGCCGTTTGCCAAAGGCAAACGGCGGCCATGTATCCCTGCGCTGTTGACTCGCTATCCCGTTCCCTTCATATCCTGAACCACCCAGTGGCTGGATTGCCCCTTCATCTGAATCGAAATCTTGGCCGGCCCTGCTTCTCTGGTCTTGCCCTTCCCGACGCTGTAGGTCACGGTCTCCAGACACTCCACGCTCGCCGTGTCAGAGGTCACCTTCGGAATGGCACACTGCAATCCTAGTCGGGGCGGCGCCGCCGCTCCCTTGAACGCCCCAAACACGCTCTTGAAAGCCTTCATGTGCTTCTGATCAAGGTCGGGCCAAACCTGCTTCACCTGCGAAAGGCTGAGGCTCTCAAAGGCCACCACATATTGCTCCAGAGTCTTCTCCATTCCATCGATTTCCTCGTTGGACGCGACATGAAAATTCGCCGTGGAAAGCTGCGCGTTCGAAACGCTGGGCGAAGCCACAATCTGTACCGCCTGTGGTCCGCGCTGGAAGATGGCAGGCCTGATATCCGCGCCCTTACCCGCAACCGGAGCCGGATTCGCCTTCTGCCCCGCGCAGAGGCCCACCAGAATGCCGCACAAACACAGGGTCTTGAACGTGCCGACAGATGACATAGAAAATACTCCTCTGTCAGCAGCGTATTCCCCACATTTTCCTCGAACAAATTACGAACGTTCACCATCGCCGGTGAGCGCTCAGCGACCGTATGAATCGCGGGCCCTAGTGCGGAAGTAACCTCGCCCCTGGGTACGATCGTGTCGGAAGAGATTAAAAGAGATGCGAACCCACCCCAAATCCCGAAGCCGCGAGAGAATCCAACCCGCGACGGAAGAGGCTGCAGAAACGATTGGATCGGTAAGCCATCCCGAGGCCGGCGCCACACAACCTCTGCCATCCCAAGCGCCGCCGGAGGCGCGCCCGAAAATAGCCCTTCGTTTCCAACGCCGGGTCAGGCCCAAAATGAAATGCCGTCCCGTTAGGGACGGCTGAACGCCTGACTTACTCTAAGCTTGAAGTTTCTTCCGCCGGACTCTCCCCAACCCGCGCGATCCGAATCCTGGCAACAAAGAAAAGAAGAGATTTCCTGGTGAGCGCGGCAGGACTCGAACCTGCGACCCATGCCTTAAAAGCGTGAGCTTAAACGTAGCTTCAGCGACTTACAAACTCCGGGAGCCGCCAAAGTCGCTGTAAGGAACCTCAAGAAACGATGGTTGTGGGTTGAGTTGTGGGTTGACGATAAAGCACTAATTTTGTGGCAAAGTTCGTGCCGTTTGCGGCATTGGTCTGGTAGTTCCTAGGCCAACGACATTAGGGATGCGTCAGAAATCACGCGCTACTGGACGCGCAGAACGTCGGCTTGCGGTTTGCAGAGAGAATTCTTTTTCGCAAGATGTCCTTCGAACCCGGACGGCGCATAGTCTTCGACGTAACGACCGGACATTGCCGCCCCGATGGGTGGCAAACAAATGACCGTGTCCCGGCTTCCTGGGCACTGGTAGAGCGCAGCCTTTTCAGCCAAAATTAACAGTGATTACAACGACTTCGTGGCACGGGTGGGCTAGAAGTTGTTGATAGTTAGTGTTGGAAACAGCAACTGCGGGTGAAAAGTGCGGTGCAGCCGGAAAACTGCCCTCTCATCGAATGAAGGGGGGCATCGCGGCAGCCACCGCTGTGAAAGCGGGATGGCTAAACGTAACTGCAACAAACTACAGGAACGCGGACGCACTGGATGGCGTTCTATGAGCAGCAAGAAACACCTTCATTGTGTCCCCGATGTGTCCCCGGCAGATCAGGAAGCCGTCGTTTCTCCGCGGAAGCCCGCCACGATTGAATCACACCACAGCCCTGATGACTCGCTCGACGCACATTCTCGTGTTTGTGCGATCCCTTTCAACCCTCCGTTCTCTTCGCCGGCAGCAACCTGAGAAGCACGTTCCCGATCACCAAAGGCCGGTGCTCTCCTGCACTTCCTGCCAATGTGTAGGACCGCTCAAACCCATTCGGTCCCAAGACCTTCATTTCCCAACAATCACTCTCCCGAGAACCAACGATCGACACGCGCCAATCTCCCGGTCTGTCGCTCAGGTGGTGCTCAACTAGCGCCTGAATTTCGGCCCCGATGCCAGGATCACCTGTGTTGTGTAGTTCGAGTGAGACAGCCATTCAGTTCATTCTACTGGTGAACAGTTCGATCATCCCTCAGACACCCACAGCAATGGTTGGTTTCACGTCGATCATTCTCGCAATGTCCGCCACCCGCCGGTACGATTGCAGCCTGTCAGCATGGTCATAGGTATCAGTTACGACGATCACCTCGTCGGCTGCAGTTTCACTCACCAACTTTTCCAGACCCGCCTTTACTGTTGCATTCGATCCCACAATCGCTGCACGCAGTCTGCTCTCAACGGCTGCCCGCTCCCCGTCGTCCTGCCACAGCCCCTCCATGGAATCCACTGGTGGCAACAATTCCACAGGTTGGTTGCTTATCAGTCGCAAAAAACGCTGCTGCGTCGTCGTGAACAACCGCCCGGCTGCCGCATCCGTCTCCGCCGCAATCACCTGCACGGCCACCATCAAGTAGGGCTTCCGCAGCGCTTCGCTTGGCTGGAAGTGGTCGCGGTAGAGATGAGCCGCTGCGTACAAGTACTCGGGAGCAAAGTGCGCTGCAAATGCGAAGGGCAATCCCAGCATGCCTGCCAACTGCGCGCTGAAGCCGCTCGATCCAAGCAACGTGATCGGCACATTGCTCCCTTGTCCGGGAATCGCTTTGACCGCTTGTCCCGCCTTCGCCGGTCCCAAGTATGTCCTCAGTTCCTCCAACAGCAACGGGAAATCGTCCCCGCTCTGCTGCGTATCCCTCCGCAGTGCCCGCATCGTTTGAAAGTCGCCGCCCGGAGCGCGACCCAGTCCCAAATCGATGCGTCCTGGATACAGCGCTTCCAGCGTCCCAAATTGCTCCGCCACCACCAGCGGTGCATGGTTCGGCAGCATCACTCCACCACTGCCGACCCGAATCGTCCTAGTCGCACCTGCCACATGGCCGATCAGCACCGGCGTTGCGGAGCAAGCCAATCCAGAAATGGAGTGATGTTCCGCCAGCCAGTAGCGTTTGTATCCCCATTGCTCCACGTGTTGCGCCAGGTTCACCGAACGCGCGATTGCGCCGCCGGCGGACTCCCCTCCTCGCATGCCCCGCATGCCCACAAGATCAAGAACTGAAACCGCTAATCCACTGCCCATGCTGGATTGGATGAGACGGAGGGGAAAGCGATGCGCACCTTACCTCGGAAAGAGCGGATCAGGCTGTTGTGACGCGGTGCCGGAACACTATGGAGGATTGCGTACTGGAGAAACAACTGTTTGTGGGCAGCGGGACGCCGCGATTGTGAACTCCTAGATTCAGCTACTTGCAAAGCCGGAAGCGCTGGGGATTTTGGGCAGTCATGGCAAACAGAGCCAGTCATTACGCTCTTTGATAACCAGTATTATGCCGCTACACGCCGAGCAGTCCCCAGCGTTGTGCTACCTTGAAGTAGTGACACGGCGGACTATTGGGCATCCGCCCCCGGTCCCACAGCCACCACAAAGTAAGTGGCCGGCGTCGTGCCGACATTTTTAATGCCGTGCTCGTCGTTGGAACGAACAAATCCTACCGAGCCCGGCACCATAACATGACTTGTGCCATTGATCGTGAGCTGTACCGTACCTTCCCGAATGAGCCACATTTCGCTGTGCACGTGGTGATGTGCGGCATGCGGCATCCCGCCCGGCGGTAATGTGGTTTCGTGCACTTCCAACGACTCGGCTGTCGCCAGTTTACCTTTCAGAACCGGACGGATCTCCGTACCGTTTGCAATTCTCATTGGCAGTTCGCTGAACGGGTACGTAGTCGAGGGAAGGGAATTGTCCTGGTTCGGCAAACCTTCTAATTCAACACCGCTCGAAACAAATGCCGAAAGTAGAAGAAGCACTTCTCGTCGAGTAGCCGACATCCGGGTCCTCCTGAGAAAAAAAGTTCACAGTTTGGCCGGCATAATAGCAGAGGAGTTCCTCGCCGCAAAACCCCTCTCGGGGTCGATGAGTGTAACGGGGATGTTACGCCAATTGACAATCCGTGCTCGGTACAATCGCTTGATTGCATAACGACGTTGGCTGGTCGCAGCGAGTAGATTGGGTTGTGACAAACAAGACCAAGGCTCACCGAGAGGAGCCAACGTCATGCTGATTATAGGCTGGATTTTCATCCTGGGTTTCAGCAGATTGCGATCTTTGACAAGCGAACGGGAGAGATAGAGGAAAAGCGTTTGCAGCACCGGCTGGAAGCAGAGCAGTTTTATCGGTTGCTGGCGGGCCAGGAAGTACGGGTGGGCGAAAGCGGAAGGCGCAGCCCTCCGACAGTTTCCGCGTCGGCGGCCTTCATCGCATAAGGCACAGCCACCAGCAGCACGCGCGGCGGCTACCGCCTCGCTGCCGATCCACACTGCCAGCCACCGCCCTTCGCCACTCATGAACACTCGGACAGAAGTCCGTGCGCGCTCGCCGAACCCCAGCTGCATCGTGTAGTGCCCCGAAGCATCAGGCTTGACGCTCTGCGTCTCCAGCCACAGAGGCGCGACGCCTGCCAGACCGGTGACCGCGTGACCACCGGCATCTCTCAGCACTCCGCTGTAGCTCACCATCCGCGGCACCGCCGAGGTCTGGCACTGACCCCACATTGGCGCAGGCAAGGGAAGAAGAAACAGAAGCTGGCTCAGAAGGCAGCTTGCGACGTGGCTGGCGAAACGACGGTGTAAGAGACGCATCTCACTTCTTGAGTTCTTACGTTTCTCGCGGTCAGACACCGTGATGCTTACCGGCTGTTGGAATCGTTGTGTGCAGAGGTGGAAGGCATCGGAGTCCGTTGCGCGGCGTGCCGAGGCACGAGCCTGCTGTCCTCGACGCGTTTCAGCCGGCACGCCAGACGCGCGTTCGTCACCGCTTCCTTCTGCAATTGCTTGCGCAAGATAGTGATCTCGCGCTGTTGTTCCTTGATGGCGTTCAGCATCGTCCACAGGATGGGATCGTTGTTCACCATTAGGTAGCCCTTGTTGTTCTCGGTAACTGCTTCGGGGATCACCCGCTGCACTTCCTGAGCGACGAAGCCGATGTGCTCGACGGGATCGTGAATGCCCATTCCGTTTTCTGGTCTGTAGACATAGCGGATAGGCTGGAGCTGCAGGAGCTCCTTGAGTCCAGCGCTGAAATAGCCGTGCAGGTTTTTCAGCCGGCCATCGGAGTACGTGCCCCACGATCCGCCGCCGAGTTTGTCGGCGCTTCCGAGGACCGTCAGCATTGCATCGGGAACCGAAGTGCCGATACCGACCTGAACAGCAGCAGCGCTTCCGAAGTCCTTCACAATGAAGCGACAGCCGGGGCAACTTGGCCCGTCGATGCTGAAGTCCCCGTATCCGCCAAACGAGGCTGCCAACTGCGGGGCGCCGGTGAAAGTTCCGGGTCCCTCTACCCGCAGCCCTTTCACGCTGGTGCCGACATGCAAACGGTAGGCCGGCGTGGTTGTGCCGATGCCGACATTGACGTTACTGGTGGCGTTGTTGAAGCCGATGATGCTGCCAAGCACAATGGCATTGCTCTCATCCACCTCGGAAAACGCGCCAATTGCAGTCGCGTTATTCACCGTGCCAGTACCCGAAGTCGCCGAAGTTCCGAGAAATGTGTTTCCCGCTCCCGTCATCCATGATTCGTCGCGAGTGTATCCGGTTCCACTGCCGATGCCAACGTTAAAGCTGCCGGAAGTGTTGTGGAACAACGAAAATTCGCCGATGCCAGTATTACTGAGACCTCCGTCAGTAGCCTGAAGCGCGTTGGCCCCAATGGCTGTGTTCTCGCTGCCGGAAACCATAAAAGCGAGCGCACCCTGTCCGGTGGCGGTGTTCTGGTCGCCATCGTGGTTACGGCCGAGCGCTAACTGACCGATCGCAGTGTTGCCCTGGCCGACGGTGAGGGCGGCGAGCGCCGCACCGCCGATCCCTGTGTTGTCTGTGCCGGTCACGGCTGTGTTTCCGGCAAAGCCGAGAAAGGCGTTAAGGTTCGCAGCGGATCCAAATGCAAACAGGGTGCCTCCAATGTCGAATGCGCTTCCAGTCACCAGGCCGGTCGCGCTCACGTTACCGTTGACCATCTGATTTCCTGTGAATGTATTCGCTGCGTTCAACTGCGCCGCCCCAGGGAAGGTTTGGCTGGAGGCGAAGTTGACGGCCCCTCTGAAGTTGGCGGTTCCGTTCACGTCCAGAGTAAAGGCAGGCACAGTCGTGGCGATGCCTACGTGCCCCGCGGTATCGATCGTGATGTTAGGTGAGCCGGGGTGGCTTGGCGTCCCCGTATCACCTGCGATCAGTCTCATGGCGCCGGAACTTGCGAGGTAGGAGGCATCGGTACCGGCGCCTGCGCGCAAACGGCCGCCCGGCGCCGTATTTTGTATCAGCAGTGAAGCAACATCGCTGCTCCTGCCGCTGGTGATCAGCAACACATCCTGCCCGCCGGTTGCTGGCAAGTGATCAATGTGCAGCGGAGCTAGCGGCGAAGCTGTGCCGATGCCGACGGCGGTTGCGATCAAGTTCGCATTCACCGTCTGATTGCCAATGAAAGTGTTAGCCGCGGCCAGCAGCGGCACCTTCGTGGTGTCCAGATTGAGTATTTGCACGCCGCCGGTCCCGCCGCCGGTGAGATCAGTTCCCGCCGTGATTCCGGTTACAAGCTTGGTGGTGTCGACATTCAGCGTGACGCCCCCGCTGCTGCCGCCGCCAGTCAAGGCGGTTCCCGCCGTAACTCCGGTGATCGTGCCCGTCCCCGGAAATGTCTGTCCGGAAGCGAAGGTAACTAAGCCTGCAAAGTTGCCGGTGCCGTGCACGTCCAGTTTGGCCGCAGGTGCCGTGGTCCCAATGCCCACGAACGTGTCCGCCGTGGCGCCATTTACACCCTTGATGCTGCCCAGCACCAGGGCATTGTCCTCGGTAACGTCAGCGCGGGCGCCGATGGCGGTTGAGTTGGTCAGGCCGGGTGTGGTGGAGTCCGGCCCGGACAGCCTGCCCAGTGCCGAGTTGTACGAGCCGGTCGTGTTGTTGACTAGGGCGTTGTCGCCAATGGCGGTGTTGAAGTTTCCGGTCGTATTGGAATACAGCGCGGCGATACCGACGGCGGAATTCTCGCTACCGGTCGTGGAATTCACCAGGGCGGACATTCCGTTAGCCGTATTGGAGTCCCCGGTCGTATTGTGAGTGAGAGCAGCTGCCCCGTTTGCGGTGTTGGAGCCGCCACTAGTCGTGGAACCGAGAGCGAGAACGCCGGTCGCAGTATTGTCGAGGCCGGTGATTGCGAAATTCCCAGCGAATCCCATAAACGCGTCGAAGTTTGTGTACGACCCGAATGCAATGGCATGAGTTCCCAGGTTAAAGCTCGTATTGCTAACAACCGTTCCACCGGTCACAATTCCAGACGCGGTCAGGTTCCCGGTCACACCCTGATCTGTAGTGAAGAGGTTGGCCGTATTCAGCTGCGGCACCTTGGTCGTGTCCAGATTCAACGTAACAATGCCAGTGGTGCCTCCACCGGTGAGCGCCGTGCCGGCGGTCACGCCTTTAATCGTGCCTCCGCTGTTGCCGTCGGCACTGCAGGCCCACGCGCTGCCATTCCACTTCAGAATCTGGTTGGCCGCGCACGTCGTAGGCAAGCTCAGGCTGATATTCCCAGTGGTGCCGCCGCCGACGAGCCCCGAGCCCGCCGTCACGCCGGTGATAGTGCCATTGCCCGTGCCGGGGAACGACTGCCCCGGAGCAAAGGTAATCTGCCCGTTGCCGCCGATGCTCAATCCGGTTTCTGCGGCTGCGTTCGCGCCCGAATAGAACAATAGGTTGAGCTTGCCGCCCGGGGTGGCGCTGTTGTTGGCCGCCGGTTCGGTCTGCAGGCGAAATGTTTGATTCGCCGCCACGCCCGTTCCGCTGCTGAACGCCGAGGCCGTCAGATTCAGCGGTTGCGAAGTCTTTCCCGCCGTGGCGGTTGCCGTGCCCGTCGCCGGCAGGTTGAGCGCGCCTCGGATGGTACCTGCGCCCTTCACGTCGAGAGTGCTAGTCGGAGCGACGGTGTTGATTCCGATCTTCGCGGTAGTTCCCGTGCCAGTCTGAGATAGAACCGAGTTGACGATGTCGCTCGTCGTATCCCACAGCGGAATAAAGTTAACGGCCCCGGCTCCGGTGACGGCCGCATTCAGCGGCGCCGCCAATGTTCCGGGAATTGCACTCGCTCTCGCGCCGGCTCCGGGGCTTGCAGCTGGAGGCGCGGCCAGCAAGAAGGCCGAGAGTGGAAGTCCCCCCAGAGTTTCCGCATCTCCAGCCTTCAGTGCATATGGCACGCTGAGCAGCAACACGCGCGGCTGCTCCGCTTGCCCTTCCGGCTGCACTCCCAGCCAGCGGGCCTCGCCGGACGCAAACAATTCCTGAGGCAGGCCATTGGGAAGAGTAGCTCCTAGTTGCACGATGTAGTGTCCGGAGGCGTCAAGCGCGGCGTTCTGCGTTTCCAGCCACAAGGGAACTCCGCCATGTTCGTCTTTGTAGAGGGCAAAGGTCAGCCCCACGACGGCACTCCGCAGACTCTCGTGGGCGCTGTTGACGGTCCCGCTGAACTTGACCAGTCGTGGGACGGTGGACGGTTGAGTCTGCCCAAACATGAGATTCGTCAGCGGCAAGAGAAGCAAAAGTTGACCGGCCAGAAACAGAGCCGTGCGGCGGATGCGCAGTGTGTTCGAGGTGAGCATGATCTTTCTCCTGATTTGCGGCGGCCGTAAACTCGATTGTGTTCTGAGCTCGAAGCTCTTACCCTTTCGCAAAGGACTCGAAAGGATGGGGGCACCTTCGCTGTTGCCATACCCTCAGGTCCGCCATAGTGTTACGGAGTGAGGGAAAGGAGCGTCGGCCGGCCGGAGATCACGATGAACTGAGTGGAGCCAAAGGTCGTGCCTCCAGATTGGGCCGAAATGGTCGCTCCACCAGAGGGCTGATTCAGCACCCAATCGCTGCCAGGCAGGCCGGAAGCCCCGGCATCGATGACAGACCCTGAATTTGGCTGCACCGATAGCGTGGCGCCAATAACCGCTACACCGGCGCAGTCAGCAATGGAGACAACGAGCGTGCCAGTGCCTGGCTGAGGTGATTGTTGAAGGAGTGAGTAAACCATATTCAACGCCGAACTCGTTATCACGAATGGTGAGGATGAAGTCGGCCCTGTGAGTGGTTTGGACCAGTATGCGCGAAACTCGGGGGTCCCCGGAGCACTTAGGTTGAGATAACCGTCGATTGGCACGCCCCCGCTGGGAATTGAGAGAGAGTAGTTCCCATTGCTATCGGTAGTGGTAGTACCGAGCACTACATTGTCCGACTTCCTGTGGAACTCAACCGTAACCCCAGGATCAGATGCAGATTGAAATGCAGTCACGTTACCACTGATCACGATAGGATCAGCGGCCACCGTTGGCGGTGTCCCACTGCAGCTGAAGTTCAGGGCCGCCTCGACTTGCACTCGGGCGAGCGCTGTCGACTGCCCTAGACTTGCCGTCACCGTGACCGTCCCCTGACTCAGCCCAACCAGAGTGAAATTCCCGGAACTCTGTCCGGCCGCGATCACAACGGATCCACTAGCAACCGACGCCAGGGTCGAGTTGTCGACTGTTATTGCAACGGTCAGATCGGATGGAACGGGATTGTTTGTGCTTACGGTCATAGCCAACTGCCCCCCGGCCAGCACGGCTCCGGTCGAAGGCATAATGCCCGTCAGCGCGGTCAGAGCGGGTGGATTGCCCAGGACGCAACTCAGTGTGGCATCCCCACTACTTGAGTAGGTCAAGGCGACTGTCCCCTGTTGCGCGTTTCGTGTGCACGGCAATCCTGCGATCGCGTCGAAGGAAGCAAGCAGTCCGGCAGGCCCGGCCGGACCAATCGGGCCCATCAAACCCATAACTCCTTGCGGTCCGGTTGCTCCCTGCGAACCGGCCGCGCCGGTGTCTCCCTTCGGTCCTTGCACTCCGGTTGGGCCTTGTGGCCCGGTTGCTCCGACAGGCCCTTGTGCTCCAGTCGCTCCGACCGCACCCACTGCTCCGGTTAAACCTTGCGGTCCTGGAGCACCGGCGGCCCCTACTGATCCCTGTTGACCCTGGGGCCCAGTCGCGCCCGCTGGCCCGGCTGGACCTTGCGTTCCCGCCGGACCCACGGGCCCCTGCGGTCCGGTACCGCTCGCCAGCGCAATCTCCAACTCCGGACCGTTCCCCGTCAACAGACTCTCTTTCGAGTCGAGCGAAAACGTGCCACTCCCGCCGGTCAGTGAGAGAGCCACACCGTTGTTGGGAATCGTGCCGTTCAACCAACCCCGCGCCAGGGGCGTGATGTCGAGCAGAAGAAACTGATTGCAGTTTGCGGACGTGATCGGAATCGAACTTCCAACCATGGCTGACACACTCTGCTGCGTTGGCCGCGTGCTGTAGGTCACCTTGTTTTCGCTCCAGGCGGAGGTCACTTGAAACACGTCGAGGGTGCCGCTGCCGCTGACCGCATCCACGTAGAGCCGCAGCGTGGCTTTGCTGATGTTCGCGCCAGCCGGAATGCCGGACAGATTGAACTGCACATAACTATTCGTTCCCGGGCCCACAGCGAGAATGATGCTGGACCCATAGTTAAGCTTGGGCGTGGCGCTGCTGACGAAGGTGTCGGCCGCCGGCGGTGCCTGGGCGAACAGGGGCAGAGAAACGAGTGGGAGCGAAAGCAGGCAAAGGAAGGCTGTACGGACCTGGCGACGTGTGCAGACGAAAGGCATGTTCTTCTCTCCAGTTGAGTTCATTGGGAGGGTCGTCTGAGAGCGGGGAGTCTCTCAGAAGTGCGAACCGTGACGGCCGAACTCGCTGGACCAATGCTTATGCCTGCTTGTGGCCTTCCCGTCAACCAAACCGCGGCGAGTTTCTGGAGAGTTTTTTATTGTGAGGCTAAACCGCAGAAAGTAAGGGCCTTGCTCAAAACTGGGGTATAATCCCGCAGCGCTCCGGGGGATGTATTTGTGGAGAATGTTTCGTCCGCGCCAGTTCGCTTTGGCAAGTTCGAGCTGGATCTTCGCACCGGAGAACTGCGCCGCGACGGGACCCCGGTAAAGCTCCAGCCTCAACCTGCCAAACTCTTGACTCTGCTGGTCAGCCACGCCGGAGAGGTAGTTACCCGCGAGGATTTAACGAAGGACCTCTGGGGGTCAGAGACCTTCGTCGATTTTGACAAAGGGCTTACCTTCGCCATTCGCCAGATTCGGACTGCTCTGGAAGATGATGCAGATGATCCCAGATTTCTCGAGACTTTACCCAAGCGAGGCTATCGCTTCGTAGCCCCCGTGAGCCGCCCGGTCGCGTCCCAGGCGCAGACCCCTTCCCCCGGACCGGTGCCTCCGGAGCGAACCCATAATTCGGTTTTCCGCAATGGAGTCGCCGCCGTGGCAGCTGCAATCGTGGTTACTCTCGGTCTGACAATTTTATGGAGGCATCTCGCCGCGCCAAAATTAAACGCGGCCGGCCCCGCCATCGCTTCGGTCGCCGTGCTTCCCCTTCACAATCTCTCCCGTGATCCGGACCAGGAATACTTCAGTGACGGCATGACCGATGAGTTAATTACCGACCTGGCCAAAGTTGGCAGATTGCGGGTGATTTCCCATACTTCCGTGCAGAGGTACAAAACATCGAAGCAGTCTCTGCCGGAAATCGCGCGCGAACTGGGCGTGGACGCCGTGATTGAAGGCACGGTCATGCGCGCCGGCGATCGCGTCCGCATCACTGCGCAGTTGATCGACGCCCGCACGGACCAGCATCTCTGGGCCGAAGAATATGAGCGCGACTTTCGCGACATTCTGAATTTGCAAAGCGAAGTGGCGCGGCAAATTGCTAACCAGGTTGGCGTGAACCTGACGGTGGTGGAACGTGCCAGCCTGGCTCACACCCCGGGCGTCGATCCGGCGGCACACGAGGCCTATCTTCGCGGGCGCTTCTATGGGGACAAGTTGACTTGCACCGGCTACCGGCAGGCCCGGGAATACTACGAACAGGCCGCAGCCAAGGATCCAACCTTCGGACGCGCGTTCGTAGGAATCTCCGATGTGTACTACAGCCTCGGGGACTGGGGCTGTTCGCCGCAGGCGGAAGCTTTTGCGAAATCCCGAGCCGCGGCGTTGAAAGCGATTGAACTCGATCCGACTCTAGCCTCCGCCTATTGTCAACTTGCTGATCTTGACTTCACTGCGGAATGGAATTGGCCGAAGGCCGAGCAGGAATATCTGCAGGCGATACGCCTCGATCCCAATGACGCTGAGAATCACAGCTCTTACGCCATATTCCTGGTCGCAATGGGAAAGCCGGACCAGGCAATTGCCGAATTGAAGAAAGCGCAAGAGCTTGATCCGGTCTCGGAACTAACAAACATGCTGAGCACTTACGTACTCTACTTTGCCCATCACTACGATCAGGCCGTCGATCAAGGCAAGAGGACGCTCGAGCTTTACCCTAATTCGCGCGCGACCGATTACTGGATGGGACATATCTACGAACAACAACAAATGCCGGCCGAAGCATTCGCTTATTACCTGAAATCAAACAACGCCCCTCCTGCGGAGGTTGCGGCCCTTCACGCAGCGTTCGAGAAGAATGGCTTGCGGGGATTCTGGCTACGGCAGCTAAAGGTGAGCGAGAACAAGCCCGATTGGCCGTGTTGGAAGGCAATCTTCTACGGACACACCGGAGACCGTGAACGCGCCATGCAAATGCTGGAGCAAAGCTTTGACCACCACTGCGACGGCTTGCAGTTCCTGAAAACAAATCCCGTCTTCGATCCTCTGCAAGCCGACCCGCGTTATCGGGAACTCATTTCCAAACTGAAGTTGTAGGCGATCCGGCCGCCGCCGCCCGAGCCAGTTGTGGGGTGGGGCCGTTGCGCGACTTCTATGTGGCCTTGCTGGCCAAGGGGATGAAGCCCGATGTCTGTAGCCCTGTCGTACTCTGTGGCGCTCCAGGCGTTAAAACCAAAATCCTCTCCACGAAGAAGAAAGGGCCTGGATGCAAGCACCCATCGAGGTCTCACGGAAGAGCAGTGGAGAAGTGTTTGTTCTTGACATCCTCTCCAATAGGATGAGTGTAATGGCGATATTACGACAACAATCCTACGAACTTGCCGTCGCAGAGCGCTGCTGGTTCTCCCTCAACATTGCGATCAACGTTTCACCTACAAAGTAATTCGGCTCCCCGGAATTGACTTTGACAACTTTCTTGTCGCCGTTGAAAATCTCAACTGCGAGCGCAAAACCCGGTTTCACGTTGAATTGGCTCAATGGGATGAACCCCTCTACGCCAGTTTTCTCCTTGACGAGTACCCCGTCTTTGCGGATCTTCAGCGTGGGACTGGAATCCTTCGCCATCCAAACCACTTCATTCTGCCGTTCGAGGGCCCTCATCCAGGTGCTCGCCAACGCCTGGCATGCATAGGTCAATAGTTGCCCCATCTTGTCGTCCTTGCCGAACCCTTCACTTGCGATGGTCGCCTTTGCGCCTGACTGAGTAACCAAGTGAATGTTGGTCATGAGAACGCCGTTACTCCGTGTAGCCCCGCGCGAGATCGACTTCAGATCTGCGTAGCGGCCACTTGCGCCTCCAGTAGCACTCTTTGAGACAAAACCTTGTTCATAGATCTCACATTTCAGAGTGACCGCTTTCAAGAAGAGCTTGCCGAGGAACAATCCCACTGGGACAAGCAAAATTGCGGCGTAAGTCCCGCTCTGCGCGACCCAACACTCCGGCTACGATTAAGCCAAAGGAAAAAATGAGCCCGATGATGCCGCCCGCCCTATACGTTTTCACAAACAGTAATTTGCCCATGGCACCCAGTTGGCGCAGGCTGGCTCAGTGAACTACAGGATTTGCGTCCACAGCGGAGTCGACCGCGCACTCCCAGAGGCATTTTCTCCGGTTGCCATGAGCAGGGCTAGAGTACCGAAGTGTTGGCAGACCGGATTTCAACCGTTTTTGCGGCCAAACCAGAAATAATTGTTGCAACCAAGGCCATTACACGTTTTGACCGCTGGTCATTGAGTGTAACGGGGATATTTCAACAGTCTCAGCAACCACCCGCCTCCTCGTAGGTATACTGGCCTTGCGCGAAAGGGACAATGAGTAGTCCTTACATCAAGAAGATTGCCGTGATCGGCGTCATCGTCGCAGTTTCTCTGTGCTAACGCTACTCGAAGCGCAGTTGGCAAACATGCACACGCCGGCCACCTATGTGGCTGGCACACTATTTAACAGTCCCGACGCAAATATAGCTCTGGCCGGGTTTGTGTGGCTTGGCGTGGATTTCCTTTTGTGGTTTGCAGTGCCGTCGGGTGCGCATTCGTTGTTTGCCAAGTTCTGCAAGTGATTGGCCGGGGTAGGAAACGATTATTTGAAAACAGGCCGTTACACGTTTTGACCGCTGGTCATTGAGTGAAATGACGATTTTTGGCCAATCTGCTTTCGAATCGGCCACAACCTCAGGAAAGCCTCTTCCTCCTCAGTTTCTTGGAGCCAATCTTTGCTTCTTCCCGCGGGGAATGAACTCTGAGAAGAAGAACTAGAGTGCCCGCAGCGACATATGCCAACGCAATAAATCCGAAGCTCGCCGTAAGCGAATGGGTTCGCTCATTGAGGTAGCTGATTACATATGGCCCGGCAAACCCGCCGATCTTGGGTAACCGAATCAACATTGCCGCCGGGCGGTCGAGTTGCAAGGATCTGCGCCCTCAGATTCACGATGTGATCATTGTTGCTTCGCACCGACACGGCGCAGCACCGCCGCGAAGCGGGGATTGCTGCGCAGGGAATCGAAGGCTGGGTCTACCCGCAGCCAGTTGGCTTGAAGATCTCCTGGGGCGGTCTCCTCGAGCCACTTCAGAGCTCTCTCCGGATTGCCCAAGGCGACGTGGATGGCGGCGATTCCAGTACCGGCCCCCTGCAGCTGGCCCTGCATAGTTTCCAGCTGTCTCAGCATCCGTTCCGCTTCCCGCGAATTCCCAGACAGAGCATAGGCCCGAGCCAGCGCGCACTGATACACCGTAGCCCCACCCGAGACTCTTGCGGCTATTTGCAGTTCTTGGATGGCGTCTGAGTATTTCTTCTGCTCCGTGTATGCCCAACCGACGACGGCGTGCGCTGCCATGGAATTTGGATTCAATTGCAGCGCCACGTTGGCCTGCTGGACTGCTTGTTCATAGTCACGAGCGTAGTAGTACATGTAAGCAGCGCCGGTTGCGCACCGCCGCCGACAGTGGGTCCAGCTTTTGCGCATAGCGCGTCTGATTCAGAGACTCATCCATGCGCCCGGTGGCCGCCAGATACAACGCAAACCACTGATGAGCGGGAACGTAGTTGTCGTCCAGTTCCAATGCGCGCCGGAACTCTTTCTCGGCCGTGGCCCAATCCTCCTGCGAAGTGAACTCGGTGTAGGCCAGGGCAGCGTGCGCCGCAGCCAGGGAGTCATCCAGCTGCAACGCTTTGTTGCTTGCAATCTTGGCCTGGCTCCATGTCTCCAGAGTGGGATCAAAACCGTAGAATGCGGTCAGGTTATAGGCATCAGCGAGACCCGCATAGGCGGCTGCATAGTCGGGTTGCTTAGCCAGCGCCTGCTTAAAATAATCGACGCTCTGTTGCAGGCTTTCGCGCGAGCGCTGGTTAAAGGCGTAGCGTCCCTTCAGGTACAGTTCGTACGCCTCCGGATCCACCGGGCGACTATTGGCTGGACGATGAACGGCGACAGTGGGCAGCAATTGCCGCTGGACCTGTACTCCCAAGCCTGACCCCAACATTACCTGCGGCGAATGTGAGATCAAGTTTTGGTCGCCCAAGGGGAAAGACCGCTATTGCTCCACTGGTTGCAAGGAAGAGCACGAGAAGAAAATGGCAGCTAAAATACGCCAAGCCTGCCGCCGCGCCCTATAACGGCTTGGCCGTCTTTCTGGATGGACGAGAGCAGTAGTCCCTGCTTTCGTCCGCAACGAAGGACATTTGCGGAACTCTTCAAGAACAATCCAAGGTAAGCCCGAGACCGTAGTCCCCAAGATGAGTCAAGAAACCCTTGCAGAGATGATCGGCACAACACGGTCGCGGGTCAGTTTTTTCCTAAACAGGTTCAGGAAGCTAGGTTTCATCGACTATCAGGGCGGTGATGATTTGCAAGTGCACAGTTCACTGCTCGACGTTGTTGCTCCACGACTAGGACTTCGCTCCGGACAGCGGGGGAGTCCTACTGCCTTGCAGACTCAGCCACTCTTGGCGTCGCCATTTCCTTCATGACTTCGGCGAGTGTCGCTTTGGCCGATTGCTTTTTTGCTTTTCTTTTCCCCATCCACCCATGATCTCAGGAGCCAGAACCATTTACAGGTCAATTTGGATCACCAATCCCCTTTGTAGCCGCTGTGCTTGCAGACGGATTCCACCGGATAGCAGTGCGCGATGGGTATCGGAGTAAGCAAGGGAGGACGGGTTGACTTTCAGTGTTGGAGGGTGAAACCATCCCTTCCATAGGCCCCTCGCAGTTTTTCTCATGATTTGACGTTGCTCTTCCGCTGCTTGCGCATTTATTGACACTCATCATAGGCAGTTACATTCGCGGAATTCGTAAGGCTTGAGAGGAGGCCCATCCTTGACACCCAGTGCAGCGGCGGGCAAGAAGTGCCTCAAGTTCGACCTCAAGACCTTCCTTTCCGTCATCGATGGCGGTCGAACCATCGCAGCGGTTTCCGCAAAACAAAGGGCTTTTGTTCAGGGGGATTTGGCTGATGCGGTGTTCTATGTGCAGAAGGGAAAGGTAAAGCTGAGCGTTGTGGCAAAGGGCGGGAAGGAAGCCACAATCGGCATTCTGAACGAGGGCGATTTCTTCGGGGAGGGTTGCCTCACGGGACAGCGCCTGCGGATGTGCTCTGCAATCGCGATGACCGATTGCACGGTGATGCGCATCGATAAGAAATCTATGATGGAAGTGATTCACCGCCAACGTGCGTTCTCGGATATGTTTGTGGTCTATTTGCTGACACGGAACATCCGATACGAAGAAGATTTGGTTGACCAGCTTTTCAATTCCAGCGAGAAGCGACTGGCTCGTATTCTCCTCCTGCTGGCTCACTTCGGCAAGGACGGAAAGCCCAAAGTTGCGATTCCCCCGATCACTCAGGAAACGCTGGCAGAGATGGTGGGCACAACTCGTTCACGAGTCAATTTCTTCATGAACAGGTTTCGGAAGTTGGGCTTCATCGATTATCAAGCTGGCGACACCTTGCAAGTTCACAGTTCACTGCTCAACGTCGTGCTCCACGACTAAGGATTTGCTCCCAGTCTTGCCTTCGGCGCGTGTTGCTTTTGCCAACTATTTTGGTTCTCTGTTATCCGAACCTTCCTCTGCCAATCATTGAGCATTTAGGACCTTTGCCGGCCGCATGCGTTGTGACCGTCACGCCGTCGTAGCAGTTGCAGTTTGTGCTCGTTTTCCACCAAAAGTACACGACGGCACCCGAGTCTTCTGCGTCCAATCTCCTCCCTCGCGGTATCGAAGCAACAAGTTGCGCGGTTGAGGCAAGGGGCCACCCACATGCAGCAACCGGATGGAGTGAGCATCCTTGCTCTCTCTTTCAGCGGCGAAGAACGTGAACCCGAGGTAGATCAGCCCAACGTTGACTGGAGGCTTCATCATCGATGGAGACAAGATAAAAGAAGTCGAGGTCTACTTCGGCTCTGCCCCGAAGGAACCAGCGTAAACAACGATTGCAGAAATCTCTGCTGAAGCCAAATCCAACGAGTTTCGAATATTCGCTTTAAGCGATCCACCAAGCGTCGCTCAAGAAAGAGCCACCATCATTAACCCCTTGATCGTAGTTCCCAAGAGTTATTTATGCGCAACCGCTAGTTGACGCCGGGCTGTTCCCTTTTGCACAGTATTGGTTGGGATGCCCTTGGTACGGTGAGCGTGACTCCGAACCTACGCACCGCATGAACCAGAAGGTCCAACAATAGCTCCCACACTCTATCCTGGAGGAAAGCACCTTGAAAGATGAAACGACTGCTGGAGGTTCCAAGAAAGTATCTCGTCCTGAACTGATCGATCTGTTGAATCAGGACCTGTCGCGCGAATACCAAGCAATCATCGGGTACGTCGTCTATTCACAGGTCTTGAAGGGTGCTGAGTTCATGAACATCGCCGG
>JADGNQ010000438.1 GCA_017883385.1 Candidatus Sulfotelmatobacter sp. | reverse complement strand
CTTCATTGCCGGTCTCCTTTTCTTCTGTGCCTTGAGCACGTCGATAACTTGGGAGCGTACAGCATCCCGCCGGAGACCGGCCTTCTCATCCCATCTGTTAACAACAGTTATCCGCCTCGTGGCTTGGTTCCACCATGATGCTTGACATGAAGGCCATCGTTCGATGTGCGATTTGTACGGTTGTTGTGCTGACAGCCGTCATTACTGACTGTTGGGCATGCGGACGCCGACGTGTGCTGTAAGTGAAAGTGTGATAGAAGGTGTCGGTATGAGCGCAGGCTGGATAACTACGATTGCTGCACTGGTGACAATACCGCTTTGTATCGCTGGCGCACAGGTAGCCCAACGAGACTTACCCGCCAAAGACCAACGCCCAACAGTAACCGTCCCTTTCTTTGCTGTTGACGGTCGTGGCAACGACACGAGCGCAGGTACTCAAATTAGTGTGTCGGTTTTGGACAACAAAGCCCCGGCCTCGGCGATCTTGGCCATCCGAACTGCCAGAGATCTGCCTCTGCGAGTGGGAATTCTGATCGACACTAGCAACTCGGCACGACTCGATGGCATGCACGAGGCGGCGGTGCGAGCCGCCTCGCAGCTCTTGAATCAAATACTGAAGACATCTGATGACAGGGCATTCTTCGCCAGTTTTGCAGCGACTCCCAACGTCACAGCACTCATGAATAGGGATGAAGTTCCGAAATTCAAGGTTGATCTAACGCCGGGCGGCGGAACCGCGCTATTCGATGCGGTTTACTTTGCATGTACCGAGCGCATGCAAGCTGATCCAACCCAGCCAACCCGTCGAGTGCTCGTTATATTGAGCGACGGCGGCGACAATTTAAGCCACGTGAATCACGACCAAGCCATTGCTGCCGCTCAGAAGGCCGGAACTGTAATATTTGCTGTCAGCACGAGCGAGCACTCCAAGCCCGGTTTGGACGTTAGCAGGCTACAGCAGTTTGCCGAGAAAACGGGCGGACAAGCGTTCCTTTATTTGAACCCGGATGACCTCCCCGAGGTTTTCTCCTCGATGAGAGGGCAGATTGAAAACATGTACGCAGTGACCTTCGTCCCTGCGGATTTGGGAAAGACGGGGCAGTATCACTCAATTGAGTTGAAGATGACATCGGGCACGAAGGTGAAACTGCGCGCACCAAAAGCGTATTACGTTGGAACTCAAGTCCAGTAGTTCCCTCGTTTGAGCCGGATTCACCTTCGTTGGCGTAACATCGCCTCTCTAACAATGTCGGCAGTGTCAAACACTTTTCGAGCACACTACAGCCTGCACGCGGAAGAGTGCGCCATTTCGCTCTCGTTGAAAGGTGTGCCAATCCAACCAAAGCCCGCTCGCAATCAGTATTCAGGTCTGGAACTCAGTCCGACCCATGCATCTCTTCGGTCGCAACCTCGATCATGATTACTAGTTCGAACTTCCCCGTAAATGAGGAGCGGGACGCCCAGTCAATTTCTCGGTGTTCTACTGCACACCACGGCGATGTTCGGGCTGTCCCGCGTGCGGACCGAATCTTTTCACCTGCTCGTAATCCCATCCCTTGCGCATCATCCAGTACAGCTGAATGGCTAACTTGCGGGCCATCGCGACCTTCGCAATCTTCCGCCCGCGTCGCATCGCCAGGTGAAAATACTTGCTGCGCCATTCCGGAAGGCTGCGCACCGTTACTTGCCCCGCTTCCACCAGCAGGAAACGCAGCAGCGCGTTGCCTTGCTTGCTGATGTGTCCCAGCCGTCGCCGATCTCCGCTCGACTCCTCCGACGGCACCAGTCCCAGATAGCTCGCGATCTGCTTGCCGCACTGAAACCGTTCCGCGCTCCCAATGATCAGCACATAGGCGAGCGCCGTCAGCGAACCGACTCCGGGATGCGTTCGCAAGCGCCGCGCCTCAGGACACTTCTCCGCTTCCTGCTCGATGGCTTGACTCAACTCCGCGATGGTTGGGTTCAGCCGGTCCAGCACCTGCAGCAGATCGCGTCGCCGCCGGCTCGCCCATGGCGCTAAGGGGAACGACTCCAGCTGCTCCCGTCCTGCCTCTCGCCGCAACCTCTTCTTGCAACGGAGTCCCTCGTTGAGCGCCACCGCTTGCAACTGATTCATGACTCGCGTGCGCGCCTGCACCATGCGATGCCGGTGCCACAGTAGTTGCCGCAGATCCCGATTCGCCCAGTTCGCTACCCAGATCTGTGGAAAGTCATCTTTCCGAAGCAATTGCAGAATCAGCTGCGCATCCTGGCGATCCGTCTTCTGCTTGCGCACTCGCTTGCTGCGGATCACGGCGGCGTCCCAATCCACAACTCAAACTGCAACTCACTGAGAAGCCGTTCAAACCAGCGCGCATGCCCACTGACTTCCATTCCCACGCGCACCTTCATTCCCTGGGCCGCCAGATCGCGGTAGAACTTCTCCGCTTCCTCCCGATGCTCCAGGCGACGTTCTTGCAGTTCTCCTGTATCGGTATCCACAGACGCAATTTGTTGGAAGCCCGGATGGTAGTCACAACCTATAATCCTCATGTTCGGCTCCTTTCTCCCGGGCCTTGGTTGGTTCGCACCACCAAAGTCTA
>JADGNQ010000437.1 GCA_017883385.1 Candidatus Sulfotelmatobacter sp. | reverse complement strand
TGGGTCGTCTCCGTCGATTCGTGGCCGAGCCAAAGAGCAATGACGCTCAGATCCACCCCACGATGCAGCAGGGCCATGGCGGCCGCGTGCCTCAACGTGTGGGGCGTTACCTTCTTCGGCTTCAGCGACGGACAGGTCCGACGCGCGGTGGTGATATGTTTTGAGACGAGCCGCTGGAATGCATCGGCGCTGAGGCGTCCCCCACTTGAACTCGGGAAGACGGGATCGGCGGCGGCGCCGCCCTGCTGCGACAACCATTCCTTGAGTACCGCGGCAACGTCCGGGCGTAGCGGCGTGCATCGCATCTTTCGTCCTTTTCCGAGACAACGGACATGCGCACCTGTGCCGAACTCGACGTCCTGTTGGCGAAGGGACGTGATCTCGCTATTCCGGAGGCCCGTCTGAACGGCGACGAGCAGCAGCGCCTTATCCCGCCGTCCGATCCACGTGCAAGGATTAGGAGCTGCGACAAGGGCGGCAGTCTCTTCCTCTGTTAGAAACTCCACTGGGCCGCGCTCGTAGCGCTTTGAAGGGATCGCAAGGACGCGTTGGCACTGCAACGCGCAGGCTGGTTCACTGATCGCTACGTATTGGAAGAAGGCATGGATTGCAGCCAGGCGGTTGTTTCGCGTCCGTGTGCAGTTGCCGCGGTCGAGTTCAAGGTGTTGGAGAAACTGCCCCAGGAAGGGAACATCAAAATCTTCGATGAGCAGTTTGGATGGCGACCGCCCGAGGCGTTTACGGCCAAACTGGAGGAGTAGCCGAAAGGCGTCTCGGTAAGCCGCAACGGTGTATTGGCTTGCCCCCTGTTGCTTCAGCAAACGGTCGGTGAAGAAACGCTGAATGAGGGACTGTAAGCTGGAAACGTTCATCGTTTCCCTCTGGGCTGAGGCCCAACCAGGCGTTCGGTGGCAAGTTGGAGAAGTTCCGGAACCGCCTCGATATACCAGTAGGTGTGCCCGACATCGACATGGCCCAGGTAAGTGGCAAGCTTCGGCAGTTCGCGCCCCACGTCAAGGCCCGCCCGGTACCATTCGATCAGCCTGCGAGTCGCAAAACTGTGACGAAAATCCTGAAGCCTTGGCCCACGACCGATGCGCCGACTCCCAGTGGGCGCCCGCAGGCCGATGGAACAGGACATCCCGGCGAAAGTGCGACGGGCTACACCGCCAGGCACTCGTTTGCCGCGCTCGGAGACGAGGAACGCCTCCGTTGTAGGGCGCGGACAGAGTTTGTCGCGCTGCTTTGCATAGCGCGCAAGGGCAGTGCGCGTCGAGTCTTCGACTGGAACGAAGCGGGACTTCCCGAACTTTGATTCGCGAATTGCAAGAATACCGTTTTGCAGATCCACGTCACCCACGTCGAGAGCCAGAGCCTCCCCTGGTCGGATGCCTGTGGCGCTGAGAAGTCCAATCAGGGTCACGTAGGTCGTTGCCCGCAATCCGGTGGAGGAACTGAGTTTGGCCGCCTCACTCATTAATCGTGCGATCTCCCGTTCCGTGAAGATGTGCGGCTTATTGCGTCGTCGGCGGGCCGTGAGTAACCGCCGTGGCGGTACCTCGGTTCTGGGGTCGATTGTGCTGAGCCAGGAGGCGAATCGTCTCACCATGCCGAGGCGGCGCGCCCATGTAGCACGTTGGACAAGTTTGGGCTCCATCGCCCAACGGAGGGCAAGTTCTGAAGTGATGAACTCCGCTCCCTCCCGCTCAAGAAATTCCAGGAAATGGACGAGCGTCATGGCCGGCTCTTGGAGTTGCGTGCCGAGTGCCCGTCGGAGTGCCACATATTGCGCCAGGGCGTCGCGCAGGGCGCTCATCGGGCACCTCCCGTAGTCGGCCACGGCAGGGCAACCGCACGCAATGCCTCGAAGGATACCTGGGCGTAAATCGCAGTGGTAGTCTGCGAGCGATGCCGGAGGACCTCCGCGATCTCGGACATGGAGGCACCGTGGCGAATCATTTTGGTCGCTAATCCGTGACGGAACAGATGGGCAGCACCGCGGCCCGAGCGACGTACCCCGGCTTGGGCGAGCGCCCGCCGTACAATATGACCAACTGCTGCCGGTCCCGTCAGGCCAATACGGGGCGCCCATGTGCGGAGGAAGATTCGCCGCGAGGCGCTGACGCCACGGTCTTCGCGAATGTACAGAGCCAGAGCCTCGCCCACGTCCGAGAGTAGCGGCAAATGGTCCACCATCCGGCCTTTGCCGCGGACGACGATCTCTCCAGCCCGCCAACGAATGTCGTCAAGTTCGAGCGCGACGACCTCACCCCCACGCAGGCCGAGTCGAGCAAGCAGAAGTAAGATCGCGTGGTCGCGGCGCCCACTGAGCGTCGATCCCGGTGCCGCCAGTACATGTTCTACTTCGCTGGGCGAGAGAAACGCGGGCGGCACGGACTGGCGATATTTGCGGAACATGGGAACGGCATTAGAAAGGTCCCGCGAGGTCTGGCCGCATAGAAGGAGGAAACGGAAAAACGACCGGAGTGCCGTGCATAAGAGCCGGGCATACTCCCTGGACCGATCGACGGTGTGCTCAAGAATAAAGTCTCGAACGATCAACGTATCGAACAAATCCGGGGATACCCGGCCGGTTTG
>JADGNQ010000211.1 GCA_017883385.1 Candidatus Sulfotelmatobacter sp. | reverse complement strand
CTGCCCGACGCGTTGCGTGGCAAGCCGTGAAAGTGCCGCCCAACCCCTCGGTCGAGGCGAGGCCCAACGTCAAGCAACCAGGCCCGCCCAGCGCCTCTGTCAATCATGCGCCGGTCGGGCCTGGCGTCTTGACGTCGGTCCCGCCTCACCTCGAACGTTGGGCGGCTACTTTGCAGGATAGGTGACTCGCAATGATCAAACCTTCGTCGTGGCGCCATCTACGTTCTGAATGGGTCATCCTTTCCTATTACCAGCGTTTTGAAGGACTCGTTGCCCTCGTTTTGACGATCGTCATCGCACTGATAATACTTGTAGCGCTCTTCCGATTGACCTATGGAGTAATGACCGGCCTGTTGTTGGGAGTGCTCGATCCGCTCGATCACGGCGTTTTTCAAGCGGTGTTTGGCGAAATACTGACGCTGCTGATCGCATTAGAGTTTAATCACACTCTTCAACTTGTAGTGAGTCGCCAACAAAGCATCATTCAAACGAAAATCGTGCTTCTGATCGCTCTCCTGGCAATTGCTCGAAAGTTCATCGTTCTTGATCTTGGCAGCGTAGAAGCAGCACAACTTCTTGGCTTGGCCGCGATTACGCTGGCGCTTGCTATTGCATATTGGCTGATGCGAGAGCGGGATGACCGGGTCGATGTCGGCCCTGACAAGCAGGTTAAATGATGCGCAAACTATCGGGGATGCGGTCGCCGCCTAACGCTGCGCTGAACCGGACGGGCCGGCACGCGTCTTCAACTTGGCGATCATCGGCGCGGGCCGCCGGTTAGCTTGATCGTTATGCCGCAGGAAAGTTCGGCCTTGACATATCTTATATGGTATAGGCACAATGCGGCATGTGGCGCATCGAAGAACACCGTCGCCTCGATAGGCAGCTTTCGGCAGCGCCCCGGGAGATCTTGAAGCGGTATGAGAAGTGGAAGGACATTGCCATGCTTTCCGGGCCGCCGGGCCTTCGCTCGATCGGGGGATTCAACGACGAGGCATTGTCCGGGAAGTGGGATGGCCATCGGTCTTCACGATTCGGGTTGCAGTACCGAGTTTTTTACCGCACGGTCCCCGGCGATCAGATTTTCCTGGTCGTCTCGATCACCGCTCACGACTATCGGAGGCCGTAAATGAAGCAATTTCGTCCCGCGAAGAAACGCATCGCCGTCTCGGCCGGCGAATCAGTACGCATCATTCGCGAGTTGCAGGGACTTAGCCAGAATCAACTCGCGCAGCGCACGGGCATTCCTCAGGCCACCCTTTCAGCGATCGAGAATGACCGTGTTCGCCTGGGTGTGGAGCGCGCAAAGGTGCTCGCGCGAGCCCTCAAGTGCCATCCCGCCGTGCTGGTCTTCCCGGGATGGGAAGATCATCTTCAAACTGCGGCATAACCCGTTGCTGCAGCCGACGCGCTGAAGCGCGCCGCTGAGCGCCACGTTAGGCCTCTTCCGCCATGGGCACTTCATCTGACCACAACCGTTGGGATCGATCGCTCGCGAAGCTAAACGTTCCAGAGGTCCGCTACAAAGCTGACTTAGACCTCCACGACAGATCACAAGCCTTTTCGAGCGAGCTTCTCAAACTCGCCTTGGGAGGCATCGCAGTCGTTGGGTTTCTCTTGGCGCACTTTCCCGAGGAGCGGTTGGATCGCATTTTGAACGATACGGCTGTCGGTGTTTTGTTTTCTGCCTCGGTCGTCGCATTCGCGCTGTCAGTCGCTTCGGCACTACTACAGCGTTTCTATGCATCCGGCTCGATGTTCCATCATCTCCACGTTATCAAGCTTTCTCTGCTGGAGGATCCGTCAGCCGAAGCCGAAATCGCGGACCACATGCAGACCCGGGAAAGAAAATTTATACAGGCACACTCGCTACTGAAGACCACTGCTTGGCTTCTCGTCGTGGCGGCGTTGCTCATCAGCATTGCGTTCATCCGCATGATGTTTCTACACGCATGATGTTAAGGCCTAACTTCTTGTGCCCAAGCCTCAATCGCTTCGGGGCGATGGACTATGACGCTGAACTCGCGCTCACTGGCATTGGCGGGCTGCAAGCAAACATCGTGTTTCGCATCGGCCCAGTCGATGCCGATGAAGGCGACAAACTCGGTCTCCGAGGGGTGTTTCACGATTCACCTCACAAGTGATAAAGTGCAATCATGGACATGCGGTGCTTGGACTCTGCGAAGGCAATATAGTGAGCCGGTCAGACGGCAAACCCTGAGTGTTCGTTAGCGAGTTCAAGCGCACCCGCGGAGGCGAAATTAAGTTAGAAAGCATCGAATGCTGTTAGCTGGTTATTCGTACTCCGCGGGTGCATGTCCTCCTTTCACCGGCAGCAATCCTGCCGGTTTGGAAAGATGATGCGCGCAATCCGAGTTTCCCACCGCGCCGCGCGCTCGTGTGCGTGGCTTGCGCCACGCGCGCGGCACCGTGGAAAACTCTTGGGTAGTCGCAGTCACGGACTACCTATATTCAGCTACAGCGGACGCCGTGCCGGCGCCGCTGAGCATTGACGTACGGCGTCATCGTGGTCGGCCGCGATGCGGCAATAGGGAGACGGATGAACGACACAACATACACACCCGGGCATAGCCAGAACGCGTCTGACTTTATGGCCAAGCGTTCGTTTGCCTCACACGGGCAGTTCTTTGCTCAACATCTGAGCCCGGGACTTTCCGTACTCGATTGCGGATGTGGTCCGGGATCCATTACGTTGGGAATTGCAGCGGCTGTCTATCCAGGAAACACCGTGGGCATCGACTTTGGCGAATCTCAGATTGCTCGCGCCAAAGCGGCCATTTCCGGCACATCACCAGGCAATGTTTCCTTCCAAACGGCTGCGTGCTACTCCCTGCCGTTTCCCACCGACACCTTTGATCGGGTCTTTTCCCATGCGCTATTCGAGCATCTATCTGAGCCCGCGCGCGCCATGGCAGAACTGAGGCGCGTCCTCAAACCAAACGGCATTGTCGGTCTATGCAGTCCAGATTGGGGGGGCTTCATACTCTCTCCGCCGTCCGATGCTCTGACACAAGCGGTCTTAAGCTACAGGACTCTTCAAACAAGGAACGGGGGCGATGTAGAAGCCGGACGTAAGCTTGGAGCGAACCTCATGGCGGCCGGATTTGAGGCTATTCAGATGTCGGCTAGATATGAGTGTTATCCCACATTGGGTTTCATCGGTGAGTACCTCGCCCGTCAGCTCGAAGGTGCCGGAGATATCGCATCTGCACATACCTTTCGTGAGTGGGCTCGGAGCAACGGTGGCATGTTTGCACAGGCCTGGGTGTCAGCAGTTGCACGTAAGCCGGCATGACGCCGAACCCGTCATTGCACCGGACGCCCAAACAGCGGCGCCGGGCTTGCTGTTTGGGTGCCGGTGAACTCTGGCGTTATGCGTCAATCGAAAGGAAGGCATGAAAATGACACGCGTCCGAGTTGAGGGCTTTACCATCTCGCTTGACGGATACGGAGCTGGTCCGAATCAGGACATCAGGAATCCGCTCGGCGTGGGCGGGACAGATTTGCACCAGTGGTTAGTCCCGACACGCACGCTCCAACGGACCCTATTTGGCGCCGACGGTGGCACAACGGGGATCGATGACGACTTCGCTGCGCGGGGCTTCAAGAATGTTGGCGCCTGGATTCTCGGAAGAAACATGTTCGGACCGATTCGCGGTTCCTGGCCCGACATGAACTGGAAAGGCTGGTGGGGGGACAACCCACCCTATCACGTTCCAACTTTCATCTTGACTCATCACGCGCGCCCGCCCATCCAGATGGAAGGCGGAACGACATTCTACTTCGTCACGGGCGGTATTCACGAGGCGCTTGACCGGGCGCGCGACGCAGCCAACGGAATGGATGTGCGCATTGGCGGCGGACCTAACACTATCCAGCAATATCTTCGTACGGGCCTCATCGATGAGCTGCACCTCGCGATCTCGCCGGTCCTGCTTGGCGGGGGAGAGCGGCTGTTCGAAGGGATTGACGTGCGCGCTCTGGCATACGAATGCGTTCAGTTCGTCGCGTCGGAGAAAGCCACCCATGTTGTACTCCGGCGCCAAGGGCACAATGACGCCTAACCTCATGTCGAGCGGACGCGCCGGAACCGTCGCGGCAGTTTTCCCCACTGCGCTGGCCCGCCGCTCACCAAATCGTTGGGCATCATGACAATCGCTATACCTGAACTGCTCGTAAAAAGTCCTGGCGCTTGCTCAAACGTCGAGATAGGAGCATTCATTGCATTCGTTCGCGCTGGCGGTGAGGTCTCAATACAGGGTCTCGTTGAGCGCATTCGTGGCGCTGCCGCACTGGCGTTCGCACGCCTTGATGGCCTGTTGGTCGGCGTCGCCGCGCTCAAGCAAGCGCAAGCCAGCTACCGGCGTCGCGTAAGTGCGGAAAGCGGTGCTCCCCTTCCGGTTGCCGAGTTTCCCTACGAGCTTGGCTGGGTCTATGTCTTACCCAAGGCACGCCGCAATGGCCTTTCGCTTTCTTTGTCGCAGTCCATCCTCGCTACAAGTATCGGTGCGGGCGTGTTCGCCACCTCCCGCACCGACAACATTGCTATGCACCGATCTCTCGACAAGCTTGGTTTTGAATCGACGGGCAATCCCTTCACATCTGGGCGAGGCAAGCACACATTGCAGGTTTTTGTTCGCCATGGCGCCCCACTCTAGGTCGAGCTGACGGGCCGGAAGCACCGCGCTACAATTCCTGTCCGTAGCGACCCGCCGCTCACCAATACGTTAGAACCCACAAGGATAGTTGTGTCGTGAAGAAAAACTACGTCTTGATCGACTACGAGAACGTTCAGCCTGAGACGATGGCTGCGTTGGAGCGCGAGCACTTTAGCGTCCTAGTCTTTGTGGGTGCGAACCAGGCCAAGGTCACATACGAGGTTGCGTCAGTATTGCAACGCATGGGTGATCGAGCTGCGTACGTCAAGATCGCGGGTAATGGTGGCAACGCCTTGGATTTCCACATTGCCTACTACATTGGGCAACTCGCGGCGAAGGAGCCTGATTCCTACTTTCACATTGTCTCGAATGATACTGGATTTGATCCCTTGCTTCAGCATCTAAAGAGCAAGAACGTCTCGGCCAATCGCGTCAAGAGCATCTCAGATCTACCATTGGTTAAGGTAGAGCCATCAAAGTCCGCGTCCGAACGAGTGTCGGCGGTTATCGCCAATCTTGCGAAAAGTGGCCCCGCAAAGCCAAGAACCCTTAAAACGCTCGCCACTGTAATCAATGCGCTGTTTCAGAAGTCGCTCACTGAGGCAGAGGTCGAGTACATAATAGCTGAGCTCACAACGAAAGGGGTAGTCGTGGTAAATCAATCCAAGGTTTCCTATGTGCTACCGTGTGGACTCTAACCATTCGCCGCAGGCGCGACGGCCTTGACGGGCCGCGGCCTGAGCTCAAACGTTAGAGCTCACTACCGTACATCACCCGCATCGTTTAAGAACATGGAATACACACTTTCAATTACTGACGTTGCAGACGAAGAAATTCGCAAAGCGATAGTCGTTCCGCTGGTGGAATACAACGCAAGCCAAGCCGGTCCAAGCCAGAATCGCCCCATTGCTGTTCTGGTGAGAGATAGCGCAAACACCGTCATGGGTGGGCTTTGGGGCCACACGGGGTACGACTGGCTCTTTACTCAGCTTCTCGTCGTGCCTACCCGCTTGCGAGGTCGCGGGGTTGGAACTGAGATCATGCAGCTTGCCGAGCGCGAAGCAATAGCCCGAGGTTGCCACGGCGCGTGGCTCGACACCTTCGAGTTTCAAGCTCGCGGATTCTATGAACGCATTGGCTATGTATGTTTCGGCGAGCTACCAAACTATCCCGCAGGTTTTTCGCGATTCTTCATGAAGAAGGCACTCACGAGGTCGCAAACGTGAGCTTTGACCTCTCATTGGTGCGGACGCCTGCGGAGGCTGTCGGCGCCGCACAATTCGCACGTTAGGTGCAAACATTTTGGGACGTATTTACAATGGAGGGCAACATCATGGTTAAGCAAACCTCAACACTCTCGATGATAATGGCACCGCTATTCGCTCTTTCGTTGGTGGTGCTGGCGCAGCAGCCAATTATTACGGTTGGAGACCTGCTAGGCGCAGGCGGACGCAAGCTGACGAGGGATGAGATTCACAAGGTTGTAACAGACGCCACGGTCTCGGGTGTCGTCCCAGCTAATCCAAGCAGGCAATCTGAAATGAACTATAAGAAAGATGGGAGTGCGAGCGGTCGATCATCCGGCGGCGAAGGGGTGGGAAGTACATACGGTTTATCTGGCACTTGGACGGTTAATGATCAAGGCCAATTCTGCCTTAAGGTCAACAGAAGCACAGACGGCGCAGATAGGTCGCCGCCGTGTTTTTATTGGTTTGTATTAAACGAGCGCTATTACACGACTTCATCAGACGAAAAGACTTCTCGAGCATTCATTCGCGACATCAAGCGATAGCTACTAGAAATGGACACACATGAACTCAGACACACCTAACTTCAGCTCCAGCGGACGCCGTGCCGGAGCGGCTGAGCATTGACGTTAGCCCTTCGGAGGAGCGATGATCCCCCATGCACAAACCAAGACAATCGCTGATGACATAGTCTCCCGAGAGAACGCGATAGTCCTCGAAGCGAAGAACGCCGCAGCACCAGGGGTGCCGTATTATTACCGCTGCGATGAACTTAGCGTTCTTGAGCCGTGGCAACGAGCTGAGGTTGTACGAGCCGCTGAGCGCGCGGTCATTCGCGACTGGCGCGTAATCATCGGCTTTCTTCTCTGGATTGTTGTTTGGGTATCGGGCTGGCTCTTATTGACTCCAAGCGCCATTGGGGGTGGATTTCTCGTTCCCTTTTTCGTGACTTGTCTGGCGCCGCTATTCGTTGTTCGAACAATACTAATCCACTGGCGGGTTGCAAAAATAGCGCGCTCGTATGCACCATCAATGTAGACCTCGCTTTCAAGGCGCGGCTAACCCTTTGTTGCTGCGGACGGGCCACCAGCATCGTGGCAGATCAATCGTCGTCGTGGCTTCATTCTGTCCGTGTAGCTCCGGGCGCGACCCGACGATGCCCCGCGAGTAGGCGAACAG
>JADGNQ010000436.1 GCA_017883385.1 Candidatus Sulfotelmatobacter sp. | reverse complement strand
AGTCCCGCACGGCGAACGCCAGTACGCCGCCGTCAAGTTCGGTCACGTCGTGAGCGGGGATTACATTGGGCACACTGTCCACCCCCGAATTCTGCCACCGGATGGAGGCGCGAGAGATCGTCAGCGTTTCTTGCGTGCTGGGCTTATCCGTCTCCTTGTCCAGACGGCCCCAAGCGCCGATGAACTCGGTGGGCAAGGGAGGCGCGGGCGACGACGTCTTGGTTTGTGCGCTCACTGCGGCGTCACAAATAAGCACCGCCACGAAGGCACATGCTGTTGTGTACTTGCCCAATTTGCCTTGATCTCTTTCCATCGACATTACGCTCCAGTTTTCGCCAGCGAGGTTGTTTTGCCATCCTGGGTGGTAACGATTATACCCCCGCACTGACTATATGAGAGCTGTTTTTCCTATTTCCTCGAGAGCATTGCGCAGGAGGAGCCTTGACCAGCCGCTGCCACAAACGGAGTTATCTCCTTTATTTTCTGGTCTGTACTGGGACGGGAGCCGGGCGGCGGAAGTTTTCAACCGGCGGTGACACCTGGGTAGGTGTTCGTGTCTTAACCTTAAACACCTTAAGCAACTTGCCGCTGACAGTGTTGGTGCCGGCGGGCGTGAGCTGGAATGAGTACATCTGTCCCACGGTAAGAAACTGTGGTGTAGCTTGTTGTACCTCGCTCAATTGTAGGTAGTATGATTCTCCGCTTGCGATTAGAATCCATATGTTGCGACCAACAGACGTGTCAAATAATCGGTCCGCGACTCCCACGACGGTCGGCGCGGAGTCGGGGGTGCCCGGTTGCGGGGCGGCACCTGAGTCGCCTAGTTCCCGGATTTTCGCCCGCTCCGCTTCGCCCACATACTCCATGGCCGCTAACCGCACATTCAAATCGGAGTGATACTGTGCCAGAGCGAGCAAGGCAGTTTGATTTCCGACGGCCTTCAGGGCGGGAGATACCAATGCCGTTCCTGCCGTGGCTTCCGTCCAAGACGTTCCGTCATAGTGGTACAGTATGCCATCCAGATGTGCCGTCGATCCAGTTGAAAACTCGATATGCGGGTTCTTGTCCGATAAGCCATCGACAACGACTTTAGCCAATGCGTCTCCAAAAGTCACAGAGCGCCCTGCGGCTGACATCTTACCCCAACAAGGAATCTCACCACTTCTCAAGCGCATTGCAGGTGTAAATTCGAACATTCCGCCAGTGGAACCAGCGTAAAAACGGGGAGCGCCACCCGAGCGCATGACAGTGATCGACGACCCCGCGGGCGGATTCCATCCATTACTGCCGACGATTCCGATATCGGAGCCACGAGTATCGCAGTCTTTATTGTCGCTCGAATTCTGTTCTTTTCCGCCCAATCGCAACCGTAGCGGCTGAGACGGCGTACCTTTCGGTGTCGCCACCTCAATAAACTGCGTTTCTGGAAAGCTTGATCCAAATCGACCTGAGATCGCCATGAGTTCGCGGTTCATCCCCAACAGTGCTTCGTGGGCGAAGGCTGCGGCTGCGGACCGGAACACCTCGTCAGTTGGACGGCCACCCACGACTATCACCCACAGCGCCTGGCACCGCTTTGCTCCCTCAGTCATGCGAACTCGCCAAACATAGACGCCAGCGCTGTCGTAGGTATGGATGGGATTCTGTTCGCTTGAGTGGGGTGTCCCATCACCGAAATCCCAGTCGGTTTGAGCTGGGACAGCGGCATATCCGCCAGAGACGGTTGTTCGGTCCTTTGAGTTTCCGGGCATTAACGCGCCAAACTTGGTCGCTTCCCCGACGCGGCTTTCTTCTGCGGAGGTGACTTCACAGTATTGCGGCGATGGCTGACGCACAATGCCAGAGCCCTCAGGAGCTGGCCTCGCATTCTTCTTCGCGGCAGGTAGGGGAGATTTGTTATTTGCCGGCAACGGCTGAGTCTTGTTCTGGCCTGAAACCGATAAGCTGACCATCAGGATCGCAAAACAGGATGGGAAAAACATGTTAAGCCCCATTAGCCTGGTCATCTCAGATTATCTCCTTCAGAAGCAGTATAGGAGTCGTAACTCTGCTATTATACGTCTTCCCAGCACCATCGGGACAGTGTTGCGAAATCGCAGGTGCGTAGGTCTCAGATTCGGCAGCGCAAGGCCCTCCGCGGCCGCCCCCTCCTGGGTGAGCGCGGGTTTGGGCGGACTTGGGCGGACTTGGCCATGCGTCCAGACCGAGGGCCGCCGACCCAACTGGACTCCCGCGTTGCAAACGGTGCGCCATCCGGGTGAATATACACCGTAGCCCGGCACTCCAGGTTCATATTCAGTTGCAGTCGATATCTGCACGGGTGCCCGTGCAGACATTAACTGAACATGGACGGAAGCGCGAGTGCCGGTGGTCCACTGCCGGCAAAACAAAGGACTTCCAGAGCTATGGGCTCTTTGGTTGTGATCAGGGCGAGTTGTCCCAGAACCCAATTTCTCGGAGTACGCCGTTCCAGGCCACGACATGGGCTCGATCCAAATCAACGAAACGACTTCCCGGCCGCTTGGATCACTTCCGGTTGGCCGACCAGCCGCCCAGAACGGATGATGAGGGCGCATTGATCTGCTGGTTGGGAATTGCCACC
>JADGNQ010000210.1 GCA_017883385.1 Candidatus Sulfotelmatobacter sp. | reverse complement strand
GTTCGCGATTCACAGCCAGTTGTAGAGAATGGCTTCGAGCTGCGAGCCGCGAACTTGCCGCCTGCCCGTGGCTCGTAGCCCTGAGCTCGCAGCTATCCGGCCAGTTTCGAGATCATCGAGAACAACGGCATGTAGAGCGAAATGACGATGCCGCCGACGGTGATGCCGAGCATACCGATGATGATCGGCTCCAGCATGGCCAGCATGTCCTTGGTCGCAGCATCCACTTCGTCCTCGTAGAAATCGGCGATCTTCTGCAACATGGCATCCATGGCGCCGGTGGCTTCGCCGACGCCGATCATCTGCGTCACCATGTTGGGAAAGACGCCGCATTCGCGCAGCGGATCGACGATGGTGCGGCCTTCTTCGATCGCCTTGCGCACTTTCATCAGCGCTTCTTCCAGCACTGCGTTCCCGGAGGTGCGGGCGGTAATGGCCAAGCCTTCCAGGATCGGAACGCCGGAAGTAATCAGGGTGCCGAGGGTGCGCGTGAAGCGGGCGACGGCAATCTTGCGCAGCAGCATGCCAATGGCCGGCAGCTTCAGCAACGCGGCGTCGAAATAGTAGCGGCCCCGCGGGTCCTTCCGGATCTGCTTCAGTGCGAAAAAAGCGCCAAATAGGCCCACGAAAAAGAACCACCAGAAGTGGCCCACGAAGTTGCTGAGGCCGATGACGATGCGAGTCGGCAGAGGCAGCGCCACGCCCAATCCGACGAACATATTGGCGAAGATGGGTACGACCCACTTCAGCAGGGCGCCCACGATGATGCCCGCAATCGAGATGACGGCCACTGGGTAAATCAACGCCGACTTGACCGCCGAGCGCAGTTTGACTGCTTTTTCGACGTACTCGGCCAAGCGCTGCAGAATGATGTCGAGAATACCGCCCGTCTCGCCCGCTTCCATCATGTTGGTGGTGAGGTCGTCAAAGACGTTGGGATAGAGGCGCATGGCGTTGGCCAGCGTGGCCCCGCCTTCGACCGTGGTCCGGACCCCGTTGAGTGTCTTCTGGAAGGTGGGGTTTTCCTGGTTGGCGGCCAGGATCTCCAGACACTGAACCAGCGGCAGGCCCGCGTCGATCATGACGGAAAACTGCCGGAAGAAGACCGCGATGTGCTTGGTTGAGACCTTCGAACGACCGAAGGTGGGCAGAGAAAATTCTTTGCCCTTTTCGCGGATGGAACCGGGCGTAATGCGCTCCTTGCGGAGCTGGCTCGCCAGCGTGTCCTTGGTGGAGGCGACCCGTTCTCCGTTGACCTTCTCGCCATTGGCCGTCTTTCCCGTGAATGTAAAAACCGGCATGTTCCCTTCTCCTTACTACTGAGGCTGCGAGCCGCTGGCTTGCCAGCGCCCGGTACTGTGCGTGTTCCTGCGCCCGTTCCCGGGCGATCTTGTAATCATCTCTTTGTGGGCGCCGCGGCCTTGGCCATCGGAGCCGGATTGTTGCGGTTCAGAAGGCTGGCGCCGCGCGCGATCATTTCCTGTAGTTCGTCCTGGTTGCTGGAGCGGGTCAGCGCCAATTCCAGCGTGATCTGTTTCTGGAAATACGCCGTGGCCAACGCCTGGTTGAACGTCTGCATGCCAAACTTTTCCTGGCCGGACTGCATGGCGGAGTAGATCTGGTGAATCTTGTCTTCGCGGATCAGGTTGCGCACCGCCGCGTTCGGCACCAGGATCTCCATACACATGGCCCGCCCCTTGTTGTCGGAGCGGGGCAGCAGGCTTTGACACAGGATGCCTTCCAGAACCAGCGACAGCTGGGCCCGGATCTGCGATTGCTGGTGCGCCGGAAACACGTCGATGATGCGGTTGATGGTGGAGGAGGCTGAATTGGTGTGCAGGGTGGCGAAGGTCAAGTGGCCGGTCTCGGCGATGCGGAGTGCCGATTCAATGGTCTCCAGATCTCGCATCTCTCCGATCAGCACCACGTCCGGGTCTTCGCGAAGCGCGGCCCGCAGGGCGTCGGTAAACGACTTGGTGTCGGCGTGCAACTCGCGCTGGTTGACCAGGCAGTTCTTGTTCATGTGCACGAACTCGATCGGGTCCTCGATGGTCAGGATGTGCTCATGGCGCTCGCTGTTGATCTTGTCGATCATGGCGGCCAGGGTGGTGGACTTCCCCGAACCGGTCGGCCCGGTCACCAGCACCAGCCCGCGCGGCTTGTCACAGAGTTTGCTGACCACCGGCGGCAGCCCCAACTGATGGAAGGACTTGATCTCGAACGGAATCAGACGGAAGACGCAGGCCGACGCGCCGCGCTGATTGAAAACGTTGGCGCGGAAGCGGGCCAAACCCTTCAAACCGAAGGAGAAGTCGAGCTCCAGACTTTCTTCGAAGCGGTGCTTCTGCGAATCGCTCATCACGCTGTAGGCCAGCTGTTTGGTCTCCGCCGGCGTCAGTTGCGGCAAATCCAGCGGCACCAGATGCCCGTGCACCCGGATTTGCGGCGGAGAGTTGGTGGTGATATGGAGGTCGCTGCCGGACATCTCCAACATGCGCCGGAGCAGATCGCTTAAAGAGAGCGCCATAGTTTTTTCGTTCCTTCTGTTCTCGTTCGTTAGTGGATCGTTTCGCGAGCCACTTCTTCCAGTGTGGTCCAGCCTTGCGCGACCTTGATCAAGCCGCTGCGCCGCAACGTAATCATGCCGCGTTCAATTGCCTTCTTCTTGAGTTCGAGCGCCGAAGCGCCCACCAGAACCAGTTCCCTCATTTCGTCATCCACTTCCATCACTTCGTAAAGACCGGTACGGCCCTTGTAGCCAGTCTTGTTGCAGGTCCCGCAACCCTTGCCTTTCATGATCTGTACGGTCTTCGCTTCTTCTGGGCCGTAGCCTTCTTCGATCAAGGTCTGGACCGGCACATCGACGGGCTCGGCGCAGTCTTTGCAGATCCGCCGGATCAGGCGCTGGGCACAGATGAGATGGACCGAGGTCGCTACCAGGAAAGGCTCGATGCCCATGTTCATCAGGCGCGTGATGGTTTCCGGCGCGCCGTTGGTGTGGAGCGTGGACAAAACCAGGTGGCCGGTCAGTGCCGCCTTGATGGCGATTTCGGCGGTTTCAAAGTCACGAATTTCTCCGACCAGAATGATGTTCGGGTCCTGCCGCAGGAACGCGCGCAGGGCAGCCGCGAAGTTCAATCCGATCTGTTCCTTCATCTGCACCTGGTTGACGCCCGCCAACTGGAACTCGACCGGATCCTCGGCGGTCATAATGTTCGTGTCGGGCGTGTTCAGGCGCGAGATGGAGGAGTACAAGGTATTGGTCTTGCCCGATCCCGTCGGCCCGGTCACTAGCACCATGCCATAGGGTTTCAGGATGGCCTTTTCGAACTTGACCAGCGATTCGGCCTCGAATCCCAGCTTGGTCATATCGAGCCGCAGGTTTTCTTTGTCGAGCAATCGGAGCACGATCTTCTCGCCCCAGAGCGTAGGCAACGAGGAGACGCGGAAGTCGAGTTGCTTCTTCTTGCCGCCGATTTGCATTTTCAGCATGATGCGGCCGTCTTGCGGCAGCCGCTTTTCGCTGATGTCGAGCTTCGCCATGATCTTCAGGCGCGAGACGATCGCATCTTTGAGTTTGAGGGGCGGCGTCATGATGGCCTGGAGCACGCCGTCAATACGGAAGCGCACACGGAATTCCTTTTCATAAGGCTCCATGTGAATATCGCTGGCGCCGCGCTTCACCGCATCGGTGAGGACGAGGTTCACGAGCTTGACGATGGGAGCTTCGTCGGCTGCGCGTTCCAGTTCGGCCAACTCCATCTGCTGCTCTTCGGCCTGCACTTCGACATCGGCGGCATCACCCATGTCGTTCATGGACTGCATCACCTGCTCGAGCTCTTCTTCTTTCGAAGTGCCGTAGGCCTTGTCGATGCCTTCCACGATGGAACTTTCCGAAGCCACCACCGGCTCGATGTTGAAGCCGGTCATGAACTTGATATCGTCCATCGCGAAAACGTTGGTCGGATCGACCATGGCGATGGTGAGCGAGGCGCCCACCCGGCTGAGCGGCAGGATCTGGTAACGCTTCGCGGTTTCGTAGGGAATCAGCTTGACGACTGCGGGATCGATTTCAAAATAGGAAAGATTAATGGCGGGCACGCCGTACTGACGAGACAGGAAGTTGGTGACGTCCTCATCCGAGAGGAAGCCCAACTTCACCAGAGCCGAGGCGAGCCGTACATGCGACTCCTTCTGGAGTTTGGTCGCCTGCTCCAACTGCTCTGGGGTGATGACCTTTTCTTTGACTAGCAGGTCGCCCAGCCGTTGAGACATATTTCTCCTGTTTCCCGCGCACTCGAGGGCATGCGAAACCGCTGATTTCCGAGGGGATCAGAAGCGGAGGCTTCGCACTGACACAAATTGTCAACCCAATGGGCATTTGGAAAAAGTAACTTCGGTACCTGTACTTTGCGGAGGCCTGGCGCGGGAGCAGCGGCGGGCAGTATTTCTGGAGAAATTGACGATCTATGGGGAAATTGGACCGCCGCAGTACATGTACTTCGGTGTAGCGTGTGAGCTACAAGCTTTGGCCTCCGAGCTACGAACGGTCAGTTGGAAACTGGCTGCTTCCTTCTCGCAGCCTGAACCTCGTAGCTCATAGCCGACCACCATGACCGATCCCAGACCCGATCAGATCCGCGCCTACTACCACACCCTGTTTTCCACCTGGGGACGACAGCACTGGTGGCCGGCGCACTCGCGCTTCGAGGTCGTCGCCGGCGCCTACCTGACCCAAAACACTTCCTGGACCAACGTGGAACTGGCGCTGCGGAGTTTGCGCGCCGCCAAGCTGCTGAGCGTGGCGGGAATCCGGCGCACTCCTGTGCGCAAACTCGAGAAATTGATTCGCTCCGCCGGCTACTTCCGGCAGAAGGCACGACGGCTGAAAACCTTTGTCCGCTTTCTCGACGAGCGGCACGGTGGCTCGCTCACCCGGATGTTCGCGCAGCCCACGGAGAAGCTTCGGAGAGAACTGCTGGCGCTGAATGGCATCGGCCCGGAAACCGCGGATTCGATCCTTCTTTATGGCGGGAACCATCCCATCTTCGTGGTAGACGCCTACACCCGCCGCGTTCTGGAACGCCACCACATGATCGCGCCCGGGGCAAGCTATGAGGAAATCAGGGAACTGTTTGAGCTGGCTCTATCTCCGCTGGCGGGGGAAGGCGGGGATTCGCAGCCAGCGCCCGCCGCCGCGGCCACGATATCTAGGCCTCGGGGCTCCAGTCATTCGCCCTCTCGCATGAGCACCGCTGAACGCACGGCAAGGGTACAGGTGTTCAACGAAATGCACGGCTTGCTCGTCGGAGTCGGCAAGAATTTTTGCCAAAAGTCACAAATGCGATGTGAGCTGTGTCCTTTACAGAAATACCTCCCTGAGGAATCCTGACCTCATTGTGCGACAGCCGCGCCATGGTTTCTTGTTCCTCGGTTTGTTGGCGATCTTTGTCGCCTCGGCATCCCTTCGTGTGCCTTCGTGTCCTTTGTGGTTTCGGCCCTTACCCTCTAACCACCAAAGACACGAGGGTACACGAAGTAGCCCGGAAACGCTTCGCGCAGCGGCCACCGGCGCGGGCCTGCTGATGGGCACGGCAGCGCGCGCGCAACGGCTCTCCGAAGCGACTTACGCCTCAACCCTCGCCCACGAATTCAACCTGCTGGAACCTGAAGACGCAATGAAGTGGGAGGTACTGCGCCCGGATCCGCAGTCCTTTGACTTTTCGCAAGCCGACCGGATTGTGGATTTCGCGATCGCGCATGGGATGAAGGTCCGCGGCCACACCCTGGTCTGGCACCGTCAGAATCCGCCTTGGCTGGCCGAAGGACACTACACTGCCGAGCAACTCACCCAGATTCTAGAAAAGCACATCAGGACAGTGGTTGGTCACTACCGGGGCAAAGTGTTCGCCTGGGACGTCATCAACGAGGCATTTGACGAGCCCGTGCTGGGGAGGCTTCGCAGCACTCTGTGGTATGACCAACCAGGCATTGGCGCGGCACAAAAAGGCGCAGCCTACATCGAGCGCTGCTTTCGCTGGGCCCATGAAGCGGATCCCGAGGCGCTGCTCTTCTACAACGAGGCCGAAGCCGAAACAATGAATCCCAAGTCCGACGCCGTGTATGCGATCGTGCAGGATTTCCGGCGGCGTGGCGTCCCGCTCGACGGAGTAGGTTTCGAGATGCACATCGGCAAGCTGAATCCAGACATCGCCCCGATTTCGTCCAACATCGGCCGCTTCACTGCCCTGGGAGTCCGGTGCACATCACGGAACTGGATGTATCGATTCCGGTGGACGCCAAAGGCGATCCAACGCGCGAGGATCTGAATCTCCAGGCTGCGGTCTACCGCCAGATTGCCACCGCCTGCCTCTCTCACGCCGGCTGCACAGCGATCCAGACCTGGGGCTTCACGGACAAGTATTCGTGGATTGGATCGCATTCACGAGGAAAGCAAGGCGCTGCCCTGCCTTTTGATCGGGATTACCGCCCCAAACCCGCGTATGAAGCCTTGCGAAGCGCGTTGGAGCAGTCAGGGCGTCGTTAGTCGCGAACGACTACCGACGAAAGACCAGCGACTGTCCCGGCAGTTCTATAATGAGCCACGCCCACTCCTCAATGAGCGTCGGTCGACACTTGCCCGATCCTGCTTCAACTCGCGATGAAACCCGGCCTTCCGGTCGCCGAAAGGTTGTGATCACGCTGGCGATCGCGGCGTTCTTGCTGCTCGCAATGCTGGTCTCCCAAGCATCGTTCAACCTGAAGTTCATCAGTCCCGACAGCAATCAGCAACTTCTGCTTTTCGTCGCACTGTCGGCCCTGATCTTCCTGCTCTTTGTTGTGCTCACGCTGATACTGGGCCGCAACTTGCTGAAGCTCTATGCCGAGCGCCGCATGGGTGTGGCGGGGTCCAAGTTTCGCACTCGGCTGGTGGTGGTCAGCCTGCTGCTCTCGTTCCTGCCGGTTATCGCGATGTTCTGGTTTTCCTACGGGTTGATGAACCGCTCCATCGACAAGTGGTTCTCGCAACCGGTCGAGGAAGTGCGCGCCGATACAGCCGCGATGGCGTCGCTCATATCGGACTACACAAGTCAGAACGCGACCGCGGAG
>JADGNQ010000435.1 GCA_017883385.1 Candidatus Sulfotelmatobacter sp. | reverse complement strand
GCGCACCGTCGGAATCCCGAGCGGACGCAATTTCCCATTCGCTTTTGGTATGTAGACGCGCCGTACCGCTGTCGGCGTGTAGGTCTTGGCGCGCAGCGACTCCTGGAGTTCGTCCAGAAATCCCTTCACACCGGCTTCCGACGCTTCGATCTGTTCGATCTTGACGCCATCCACCCCGGGCGCGCCCTGATTGGCACGCACCCGTTTCCATGCCGCTTCCAGCACATCGCGCCGATAGACCCGGTCGTACAAAGCGTAAAACCGGAACTTCGGCTCCTGCTTGGCCTTTTGACTCAGCTTCTGTCTCAGCAAAGAGAGTTTATCGGGGGGTCCGTCTCCACTCGCCTGTTCCTTCAGGGCTTCGATATGCTCCCCTTTTCCCGTAGTCGGATTTTCGTCCAAGCGGTTCTCCTTTCCTCTTACAGCAGCAATGTTTCCAGTGAGGCCCCTTTGCTCCACGGGCGTTGCCCCGCTTCTTCGCTCGTACGGGCCTCTCCGACTCCCGGCCAGGGCCGCCCCTCGGTTATGTATTCCCTTGGGCCGTTGGGGTCGATTCCTTCCCCGCCACTGCCGGGTCTCCCAGGTTCCTCGACTGATCTATCCCTGCGCGCTGTCCCCAACCACCCCGGAAGGTCCGACGGGTGCTTGCCCATTGCTTCCCCGCCAGTGTCAGGCTTCATCATCTTTGGCAGACTGGCCACCTCCACTTTGCGTCACGAGGCCGAATCGGGTTCACTTGCGTTACGGCTCGCAGGTTTGCTTCCCCGGTTTCCACCAGACGGATTGCTCCGCCTCGCTCCGGTTCCGCTACATGCACGAATGAGCAATTTACATGGTGAATTCCTTTCAATTCACAAGATCAGCCAGGCTTGGCCTGGTGTACCAAAGGCGCGAAACTCGCAAAGAAGAACTCATCTGTTTTCTTGGCGTGCCTTGCGCCTGCGAGAAACCTGTTTTTTTGTTTTGGCATTTGAGGGAGCGGTCGCTGCCGGCCTACTCATCGACGGGCGAAAGAGTTTATGGTAGGAATGACATACTGAGTCTTCCTCTATGAACGGATTACCACGAACGCTCTCCTTGATGTTGGCCTCCTGTTTATGGCTGGCCGGCAACGCCGCCGCGCAGTCGAGCTACAGCTTGCGCTCTCCCGACGGGAAAATCGAAATCAGGATTCGCGCCGGCAGCCGCATGCAATACGACGTGCTGAGGAACGGCAAGACGCTGCTGCAGAATTCCACCATGAGTATCCGCATCGACCAGACGACGCTGGGCCGCGATGTGAAGGTGACGTCCGCCAAGGAACGCAGCACCGACCAGATGCTGGACCCGCCGGTGCGACAGAAATCAGCGCGAATCCGCGAGCATTACAACGAGTTGCGAGTGGATACCGAAGGCGGCCTGGCGGTGGTCTTCCGCGCCTACAACGAAGGCGCGGCCTATCGCCTGGAGACCTCGCTGCCCCAGTCGCAGGTGAAGGTCTACGGCGAAGAAGCCGTTTTTCAATTTGCCGCCGATCATACGGTGTTCTATCCCGAGGAGGAGAGCTTCTTCTCGCACAATGAACGCTCCTACCTTCCGCGCAAGATGTCGGCGATTGCTCCGGAGACGCTGGGCTCGATGCCGGCGGTGGTGGACGCGGGCGGCGTCAAGGTGGCGATCGCCGAATCCGACGTGGAGGACTACCCCGGACTGTGGCTGCGCGGCACCAGCGGCAACGCCCTGACGGCGGCATTTCCGCCTTATCCGCTCAAGGAAACGCTGGAGAGGGACCGCGACTTCAAGGTCACGCAAGCCGCCGATTACATCGCCGTCACCAAGGGCACGCGCACGTTTCCGTGGCGGCTCATGGGCATCGCCGAAAAAGATGGCGACCTGATCACCAACCCGCTGGTGTGGCTGCTCGCCAAACCGTCGCAGGTGCAGGACACTTCGTGGATCAAGCCGGGCAAAGTGGCGTGGGACTGGTGGAATGCCAACAATGTCTACGGGGTGGATTTCAAATCCGGCGTCAATACCCAGACTTACAAGTACTACATCGATTTCGCCGCCAAGTATGGTTTGGAGTATATCGTTCTCGACGAAGGCTGGTACAAGCTGGGCAACGTGCTCGACGTAGTCCCGGAAATCAACGTGGCAGAGTTGACGGCGTATGGCAAGCAGAAAAACGTCGGCATCATCTTGTGGGTGGTCTGGAAGACGCTGGCCGATCAGCAGCAAGCGGCCCTCGACCAGTTCGCCAAATGGGGCGCCAAGGGCATCAAGGTCGATTTCATGCAGCGGGACGACCAACTGCTGATCAACTTCTATCACGATCTGGCCCGGGAGACGGCCAAACGCAAAATGCTGCTCGATTTTCACGGCGCGGAGCGGCCGGCCACGATGACGCGAACCTGGCCGAATCTGATCAGCACCGAAGGCGTGAAGGGCATGGAGTGGAGCAAGTGGAGCGCGGATTCCAATCCGGCGCACAATGTCGCGCTGCCCTTCACCCGCATGTTCCTCGGCCCCATGGATTACACGCCGGGCGCCATGCTGAACGCCACCAAGGCCGGGTTCGCGCAGATCTTCGACCGGCCCATGGCGATGGGTACGCGGTGCCATCAACTG
>JADGNQ010000434.1 GCA_017883385.1 Candidatus Sulfotelmatobacter sp. | reverse complement strand
CGCAACCACGCTGATTTGCTTGTAGCATGATTCATTACTAACTCACGGGTGACACCACTACCGAGCCTTGTCCAACCCGACGCGGTGTACTAAGTCCACGAATCGCGGATCGCCGCGCACCGGATCGAAGAAGGGATGTACCTTGAGAAATTGCAGAATGTTGGACTGCTCCTGGTATGCCCGCTCAAACCAGGCGAATGCCTCGTCGTAGTCGCCGAGTCCCAGGTAAGCGGTTATGAACGCAGCCGCAGGAACGTAGCCTTTCTGATTGCGTGTCTTCAATTCTGCCAGGAGTCGAAGGGCATCCGTCCGCCGCCCAGCATGAGCATATGCTGCGACCAGTACACCCATAATGCCCGGACTACGATCAGAAACAGAAACTGCTTTCTCCAGCACCGGGATTGCTTCCTCGGGCCGATTGTCGGAGACAAGCACGAATCCAAGTACCCAGAGGGCTAATGCGTCGTCCGGTCGTAGCGCCAGCTTGCTCCGCAACTCGTGGATGGCTTCGTCGTAGCGCCGGGCGCAGAATAGAATCCACCCCATGTTGGTAGTGGAATCTCCAAGTGGGTCAAGCTCACGTGCGCGGCGAGACCGAGCTAGTGCTTCGTCAATACGCCCCTGGAACAGCAACCAGTGGGCGAGTCCACGGTGGGCGGCAGCGTCATTCGGGTTCAACTCGAGCGCCCGCCTGTATCCAGCCTCAGCGTCGGCCCACTGCCACTGCTGCTGCTGTACATCTGCCAGCGGGACATATGCTTCCGCAAGTTCTGAATCCAGCTCTAGGGCCTTGTGGGCTGCTTCAACCACCTTTGGACGCATTTCCCAAGGGGGAGATCCGATAAAAACCGTCGCGAGTCGATCGTACGCATCCGCCAGCCCAACGTAAGCCGGTGCAAACGTCGGATCTATCTTTAATGCCTGCTCGAAATAACGGATACTCTCCTCGACGTCACCTCTCCTGTTGCTTTTGTCTAAGGCGAACCGGCCTTTGAGATAGCTCTCATAGACCTCCGGCGGAACGGAACGTACTGCGGTAAGCCTCTCGCGTTCCTGGCCGGTGACCGTAACCTCGACCTTTCCGGCGATGGATTGCGCCACGTCGCTTTCAAGAGCAAGCACGTCGCGCAGCTCGCGATCATAGGTTTCCGACCAGAAGTGTTCGTCCGTTGCGCCGCGAATCAATTGCGCATGAACCCGAATCCGGTTGCCCTCGCGTATTACCGAGCCTTCAACAAGGGCGTCCACCCGCAGCGTTCTCGCAATCTCCGGCATCGAGAGCTGCGTGTCCTTGTAGTGCATCACTGACGTGCGGGAAATAACGCGCAGATCGTGGATTCTGGCGAGGCGACCGATGAGCTCTTCGGTCATTCCGTCAGCCAGGTATTCCTGTGACGGATCGCCCGAGAGGTTCTTCAGCGGCAAAACCGCAATGGACTTGATCGCCGGGTGGGCCGCCGACTTCGCCGTTCGCCCGCGAGACCATACTCCGGCGACGATCAGGGAGGCTAGAACTACTACCGCGCCAATTACCGTCCACCTGGGCATCGAGTGGCGCTGCGACTCCATAGACGGACCCGCAGCACTTTTCTCCACCCGAACCGGCGCTACGGGTACCTCCGCCTGTGAGACGGATGCGCCGTTCCTACAAATCACTGGCGCAGCAAAGCGGTATCCCTTCCCCACGACCGTTTCTACGAATCGAGGTTTCTCAGGGTCATCCTTCAGCACTTGGCGGATCTTGCGGACAGCCGTGTTAATGCTGTGATCGACATCGACGAAGACGTCCTTGCCCCAAAGGTGCTCGGCAATCTCCTCACGAGAGACCAACTCCCCGCCCCGTTGGACCAAAAGGATGAGTAACTCCATGGGGAGCTTTTCAAGGCGCAGGAGGCGCTCACCCCGTTGCAACCGATAACTGGAGTGGTCGAGCGTGAAGTCGTCGAATTGGTATTGCCGGGCCATTAACTTGCCAAACAGCCCGCAGTGGCGCGCAGAGAATGAGGGCCGCAGGATTGCAACAAGAGCAACGAAAACATCAGCTTAGAGCTTCAGAGAAACTTTACCTCATCTTCAGGGAAAGCGCATTGCGTTTGTCTGCGGAATGAGCGATAAGCGCAACCTACGACTCAGCCTCGGGGCACAAGACATTCCAGTGGACGGCCGCTAAACACCCCTTTGCTGCAGAGAAATGGAGGAACGCCATGAGCGTTCATGTAATTTCGAATTCTTCTGCCAAGGCCAGTTGCACGGGAATACGCCTGTGTATTGCCGCGTTGGTAGTTCTCTTGTTCGCGTCCGCGCTCGCCAGCGCCGACGTCGTCCTCGACTGGAATGCCATCGCTGTCGACACCGCTATTGCCAACGGCGCAAACCCATTCGCCCAGGCGCGCTACGCGGCGATCGTCCAGCTCGCCGTATTTGAGGCCGTCGATGCCATCACGGGTCAATACCGGCCGTATCTCGGTACCATTGTTGCGCCGGCTGGTGCATCACCGGACGCAGCCGCGGCTCAAGCCGCGCATGACGTACTGCTCAAGTATTTCCCGGGTAGCCAAGTCCCGCTGGACAACCAGCTTGGCGCCTCCCTGGCTCAGATACCGAACGG
>JADGNQ010000070.1 GCA_017883385.1 Candidatus Sulfotelmatobacter sp. | reverse complement strand
CACCAAGCCCGCGGGCAATGTGTCGCTGAACCCGATTCCGGTCAGGGTAGTCGTGGTGTTGTTGTTCTGAATGGTGAAGGTGAGCGAGGTCGAGCCGTTCAGCGGAATGCTGGCGGCGCCGAAGGCCTTGATGATCACTGGTGGCGCGACTATGGCGTAAGGCAGGGTGCCATTACTTCCAGTGAAGTTTCCACCGGTTGCTGTGTAGGTGCCCTTGATCGTATACGCCCCCGCAGCCAGCGTGGATGTCGTACAAGCGGCGGCACCGCTACCATTCACGACCACACCCGTACACCCGGTGATGGCTGTCACCCCGTGGGCGAAATCTACAGTGCCCACTGGAGTGCCGGCGCCGGGCGCAACGGCGGCCACGGTCGCTGTGAAGGTGACGGACTGACCTTGTGGTGAAGAAGTGGGCGGAACCGCCGTAACGGTCGTGGTGGTGGAGGCTGCGTTCACCGTCTGAGGAGTGGTCGATGACGTACTGGAGGCATAGGTGGCATCTCCGCTGTAGACAGCGCTGATGCTATGCGAACCGGCGGAGAGCGTCGAGGTCGCGAAGGTCGCGGTACCGGTACCATCAAGGGTGTTAGTTCCCAAGAGTGTTACCCCATCCATGAAATCGACCGTACCAGTCGGAGTGCCGGACCCACCGGTTACCGTGGCCGTGAAGGTCACGCTCTGGCCAAACACCGATGGATTCGTACTCGAGCTCAGCACAGTGGTGGATGCCGTGACTCCTGGCGGCAGAGCCATCTTGGTGATGAACGCGCTGGTGCAGGCCCCGGCACAACTGGACTGGAACGGGTGGCTTGTGGGGAAGTCGATAGACGAAGTTTCGCCGGCGAGGTAGACGTTGCCTTTGGTGTCGAGGGCAATGCCGTTGCCGGACTCGGTGGCGCTGCCGCCATGATAGGTCGAGAAAGTGAGCGAGTTGCCGGCAGGATTGAAACGGACCGCAAAGGCGTCGCTCGTGCCTTTCAGTTTGGATTGCACGGAGGCAACGGTCGGGAAGTCGGCGGATTCGGTGCGGCCCACGAGGTGAGCGTTGCCTGCGGCATCGACGACGATGCCGGAAGCTTCATCGCGACCGGAGCCACCGAGGTAGGTGGAATAGATCAAGGTCTTGCCCGAAGGGGCGAGCTTGGTCAGGAAGGCATCGATGCTGCACTTGCCGGAGGCGAGGTCTACTCCGCACGACTTCTGGAAGGCCTTCAATACCGGGAAGTCGGATGATTGCGTGCTGCCGGTGACGTAGGCGCTGCCCTGCGAATCTACCGCGATGGCCGAGGCTTGACTGCCGAGACTTCCGCCCAGGTAAGTCGAGTAGGCAAACGCTGATCCGCCGGCTTTGATCTTGGCGACAAAGGCGGTGGCGACGCAGGCTGCGGAGGAACTGGTTGCATCGGGAGTGCAGGCTTTCTGGTACGGCGTGGCGAGCGGGAAGTCGGCCGAAGTGGTGTGGCCTGCGAGATAGGCGCTGCCGGAGGCATCCACGGCAAGGTCGGCTGCGTCATCGACGCCACTGCCACCGAGATAGCTGGCATAGGCGAGGCTGTCGCCGGTCTCATTGAACTTAGCCACGAAAGCGTTCTGCTGGCACGTGCCACCGCACTTGGTTTGAGCTGCTCCAGCGGTGACAGGGAAATCGACGGACGAGGTGACACCGGCGACGTACGCACTGCCGGCCGCATCGACGACAAGGCTGCGAGCTGATTCTCCGCCGCTGCCGCCGAGGAAGGTGGAGAACAGGATCGAATCACCGGTGGAACTGATCTTGGTGAGAAATGCGCTCGAGCAAATTCCGGCTTGCGTGTGAGTGGCGCAGGTGGACTGGAAGGCGTTGCGCGTGGGGAAATCCGCGGAGTGAGTATTGCCGGCTACGTAAACGTTCCCTGACTTGTCGATGGCGAGGCCGGTGGCTTCTTCGTCAGCACTGCCGCTGAGGTAGGTTGAGAAGAGCAGATTGGATCCCGAAGGATCGATCTTGGCGACGAATGCGCCACGCGACGGTGCACCGGCTCCAAACGTCATGGCCTGGGGTGTAGGCGCCGCGGGAAAGCTGCCCGAGGTGGTGTAGCCCGCTACATAAGCGTTCCCGGCCGCGTCGATTGCGATTTTGCTGAGAGCATTTTTCAGGCTGCCGCCGAGGAAGCTCGAGTACTGCAGAACTGGGTCGATGACCAGGGCGTGAGTGCGGTCGTAAGTGCCGAGGCGGAAACCTGCTACGTGGTTTGCTTCCAGCGTCCACTGGCCCGCGATCTCCTGCTTCTGTCCATCGATCTGCTGGTAGACCTTGGGCGCGAGCAGCTGGACTTCGCCCGCTGCACTGCTAAGGACAAGATTGCCCTGGGAGTCAACAGAGAGTTTTTGAGCGCCTGCTACGTTCAGGCGAATCTGGCGAGGATCGGCTCCGGGAGCGACCACAAAATCGTATTCCAGTTGGCGCTGATTGCCGTAGTAAAGGAGGCTGATGCCGGGATAGACATTCTCGTACTCGACCTTCGAGAAGGTGGGCACACCGGTGCGCCAGCGGCGGGAATCGCTGCCCAGGAAGTAGTTGCTCTTGCCGGGCAACTCGTCCAGGCCTTGAATGCGTGCGTTCGGGCTGGCACCGGCCAGTTGCATCCGCAGCACGGTGTCGGAGCGCGAGTCTGAGGAAAAGGACAGCACGGCGCCGGCTTGCGTCAGGAAGAATGAGTAGCCGCTGCCGCGAGACAGGAACCGAACCTGGCTGTCGGTCTGTCCCTGGTTGGCTTCGAAGCTGAGGGGAAGATCGCCATAGCGCTCGGCACCCTGCGTCGACAATGCGTCGACGGGCCGGGGCGCGTCTTCGCGGCCGGACGAAACGTTGGCGGACGACGCGTTGCGTCCTTCGTCAGCAGCATTCGCGGTTGGCGTTCCCAGCAGGGAAGCGAGGAAAAGACAGCAAGATACTGTCAGAACTTTTGTGAAGCAGCGCATAGTAGATCACCCTAAAGGGGGAAGGAAACGAGCAGCACATGGCACATGGGGCCCAAGCTAACGAGGACTGAACGAATACCACCAACGGAATCGGCTGTCAATTGCAAAGTTGGGTCTCCGGACAACCAATGCGCGGGGTCGATCTGAAGATGATCGGAGCAATTACGTCGAAGGGTGTGGTCGAGACGTGGTTAGCTAAGCAAGTAGTATGGGTTCACTCCAATACTTAATTACTTACTTCTACTTACTCGCTTACTTGCCCTGCGAGGGGAACTTGGTATCGACGCGCCACGTGCCGGCGCTCTTCTTCAGAGAGATGGTGACTGGATTTCTGCTCGTCTGGCGTTTTTTCTCGGCCGTGTAGGACATTGCTTCCGTGCAGGTGATTGTCGCGGTGTCTACAGAAACCGTTGGGTTGCCACAAGGATCGTACTGTATCGACACTGCTTTCAGGACCGAGCTCGAGAAGGTGTCTTTCAGGCCCTTCTCTTGCTGCTTGTTCATGCCGATCCATTCCTTCTTGACTTCCTCTACGAGTTGCGTTGAGTAGGCCACACTGAGACGGTTGAGAGCGTCCTTGATGTCTTTCGCAGTCTGATCGCCCAGCAGGGTCGGGGGCTTCTCCACGGTGACCGTTACAGACGATTTGGCGGGATTGCCAGCGCCGTTCGCTGCCAACGTGTAGGTCGTAGTCTCTGTGGGCGAAGCCGAAATAGACCCGCTAGCGGGCGGGTTCACAGGACTTCCGTTGATGGTAGCCGACGTAGCGTCGGTGGTAGACCAGTTGAGACTAATCGACTCGCCCGGCTTGATCTTTTGTGCGCTGGAACTGAACGAGGAAATGGCAGGCGCTTTTGGCGGCGCGGCAGTTACGTTGACCGTCCACTCTCCGCTGGCATTTCCTCCCTCTCCCTTTGCGGTCAGTTTGAAAGTTCGATTCTGTGTAATTACGACGTCCCGCGAGCCGCTGGCATCGAGACCCGAGCCGATGCCGTCAATGTCTACCTGTTTGGCGTCCCGTGTCTCCCAGACGATCCGGGCGGTCTGACCCTGCTGCACCGACGGGGGGCCGTTGAACGTGACAATGACTGCAGGGGCCTTTGGCTGAGGGCGGGGCTTCAGGTTCGCGACCACGTTCGTGCGTTCGCCGGGCTTTACTCTCACGCCGTCTTGAGAGAAGGGGGCATAACCGTTAAGGCTGGCCTCGACGCGATGAGACGAGTCGGGGGCAACCTTGACGTATATCGACGTGCTGGAGAGCATCCCGTGAGGAGTGCCGTCCACGCGTACCTCTGCACCTTGAGTGCCCGTGATCAGGAGATAGGAGTCTTTTGGCAGTTCCTTAGGTGAAGTCTTGCTGGCAGTGAGCGTGAACTTTAGATCCGATTCGGAATTGTTCGCGATCTCGACCGGCTGCGACGCCACGGTTTCGAATCCTGACTTTTCGACACGAATCACGTGGTGTCCACTTGGAATCGGCAGGACGAGTTTCTTATTGGTGGTGCTGCCCTTGAGGGCGTCGTCTACGAAGACATCGACGGCATCTTCACTCGTTTGCACGGACAGGGTGCCGATGGCAACGACAATCGGGGTGAGATCGAAAGGAAGTCGAACCTCCTTGTCCTTGGCAACATCTACGTCTTGCGAGGACGGTTCGTATCCGTCCCTCTGCAACTGAACCCGGTGGTGGCCCTCGTCTAGTTTGATCGACAACTCTCGACCGTTAGTGACCGTGCCCTTTGATTTGCCGTCAACCAGCACCTCGGCTCTGTCAACGTTGCTGCGCACTGTGAGGGTTCCAAGCTTGGAAGAAGGCCAAATCGCAATGACGATCACCATGAAAACGAGCACGCCAACGGCGGCCACAGCGAGAATCTTCTGCTGCTTCGTGAACTGCTGCAGAAAGCCGGAAGGCGCGACAGGGTGCGGCGGAGTCGGGGATACGCGGCTGGTTGGAACCCGAGGCGGTGGAGCAGGGGTCACGCGGCCGGTTGGCACCCGGGGCGGCGGTTGAGGCGCGCTGACCCGGCCAGTTGGAATGCGGGGTGGAGCCGGGGAAATGTCTTCCTCGGGCGGAGCCATGGTGTTCCACATCATGGTCTTCGCGGGTTCGGGAGCCTCCAAGTCAAATTCGGGTCCCAAATCTGGTTCAGGCAGGTCCGGTTCAGGCAGGACCGGTGCGTCTGGCCGTTTGGCGATGTTCTGGTTGACGGCGGCCTGCACCAGTTTGCTGAATTCGTCGGATCGCCGGAATGCAGTCGGCTGTGCCTGAAGGAACTCCACGGCTTTGGCGGGAGAGCCCTCGCTCAAGAATTGCTGGCCTCGCGCGATGGCCGCGGAAATTTGACCATTGAGAGCATCACGACGCCGGCGAGCTTCTTCGAGAACGATGCCCAGCTCCTCGTCGGGTGTGCGCGACAGGATGGACTCCAGCAGTTCGATGGCGCGGTCATATTCCTGGTTCTTCAGGAATTCCTGGGCACGCCGGACCGAGTTCTCGACATCTTGCTTCTTGGCGTCTTTGGATTGTTGCTCGCGCGCGAAACGGAGGAGGTTGTCGATCTCCGGAGAAGCGGTGAACTGCACTTGACCGCCCTCGAGAATGCGGATGGCTTCGGCATAGGAGCGCTTGCCGAGTGCGTCATTGGCCTGCTGGATGCAGCGGGACTTGGCTTGGTCATCCCGGTCCTGGGCCAGCCGCTCTTGCGCAATCGACACCAGAGATTCCAGATGCGGGTTGCCAGGCGTCTTTTTGAGCGCTTCCTGGAGGACCTTGAGGGCACCCGAGGCGTTGCCGGCGTTGAGAATTTCGCGCGCGGCTGCGATTCGTTCGCGCACAAAGGATTTGGTCTGGGCTGCCTGCTTTTGCGATTCGGCAAGATCTTTGAGTTTGAGTAGGGCAGGCTCGGCGGGGAAACGCTGCAAACCGTCGACGAGAAGATTCAGGGCAGTCTGGTGATCGTCGGTGTTGAGGGCCTGCTCGATCTGGCGGGTGAGTTGCTCGAGAGCAAGCCGCCGCTGTTCCTGCTCGCGGGCGGCGGTGAGCGTTTCGAGCAGGGAACGCAATGCGGGAGCATCAGGGTCGACCTTTTCCGCTTCCTTCAGGATGTCGAATGCGGCGGTGTAACGCCGGCTCGTCATCTCCTTTCGGGCTGCCTCTATCAGGTTCTCCAACCGCTTCTGCCGCAGGCGATCATCCAATTCCTTCTGGATCATGCGGTGCAGCGACTTGACTCGCGTATCGTTCGGCCGGCGCGACAGCACTTCTTCGATGGCTTGTTTGGCGGTGTCGAGATTTCCCGCGCGATGCGCGTTCTCGGCGCGCTGCATGACCTGGCGCAGGTGGTCGATTTCCGCTTTGGCCGACTGCACCTTCGCCTTCAGTTGCTGTAGTTCAGTATTGTTGGTGTCGAGGTGGATGGCCTGTTCGATGTAGCCGAGAGCGGGATCGAAATCCTCCCTCTTTAGGGCTTCTTCGGCCTGTTCGCGGAGTTGCCGGGAGCGTTCTGCGCTCTGTTCTTTTTCGATTTGCTTGCGCAGCGTTCGCAGCATGGCCGACGCCTTGGTGTGCTGTTTATCCAGTTTCAGGACGGCCATCAGTTCGTCGTTGGCCTGGAACAGATTGTTTTCCTGCAGCAGAAATTCCGCTTGCTGCATGTGGACGCCGATCTGCTCGCTTTTGAGACGGTCCTGTAGTTGCGTAAGATCGAGCGCCAGTTCATCAGCGGAGGAGTAGCGCTGGTCGCGGTCCTTGGCCAGCGCCTTCATCGTGATGGTCTCGATTTCAGGCGGGAACGACGAAAGATATTTCGAGAAGGGCGCAGGGTTCTCGTTGAGAATCTTCATCAACGTAGCGCCGGTGCTGTCGGCTTCGAATGGGAGCGCCCCGGTGAGGATCTGGTAGAGCACGACGCCGGTGGAATAGACGTCGGTCCGCTGATCGACCTGGAGCTTGTCGTTCAATTGCTCCAAGGACATGTAGTTCAGGCTGCCCATGAACTGGCCAGTGCGGGTAAAGTTCGTGTCTCCGATGCGGGCGATGCCGAAGTCGACGATCTTTACGCTGGAGTCTTTCAAGACCATGATGTTGCCGGGCTTGATGTCGCGATGGACAATGCCCTTCTGGTGGGCATACGAGAGACCGTGGCAGGCTTGAACGATAATATCGATCTTCTGCAACAACGTTAGCGCTTGACCAGAACGCAGGATGGTCTCGAGGCTGGCCCCTTCCAGATACTGCATGGCGAGGTAGGGGCTGCCCTCATGTTCACCGAGCTCGTAGACGGTGACGATATTGGGATGCTGAAGGTTGGCCGTGGCCTTGGCTTCGCGATAGAAGCGCTGGAGAAGATCAGGGTAGTCGGCATAGCTGATCGTCATGATCTTGATGGCGACCATGCGATCGAGGAAAGGGTCCTTGGCGCGGTAGACGACTCCCATGCCGCCCTTGCCGACCACGTCGATGACGTCGTACTTCCCGATCTTCTTGGGTATCGTTGCAGCCATTGTTAAGCCGTGGGAGAGGCGTTGCCCGGGGGTTGGGCAGAAAACATTATAGCCCTACCCGCGGAGGTCAAAGTCGAGTCGTGACTCCATCGGGCGAGCCGGAGATGTTCGTTGGTTATTGTGCTACGAACGGCGGGTTGCTGCAACCTGTAGTTTGGGATGAAGGCGTTCGAGGTGACCTTAGTAACACGTGACGAACTCGGGTTTGCGGTTTTGACCGACGGTACGTCGAGCTTCGCTCGACCGGACAGCCGAAGGCGGCTGTCCCCAAACGGGTAACCGGTAAACGGTCTTTCTTTACGATCGACGACAACTTAGGGTAGGATTTAGCGCCGCCAAAGGATTGCGATGAAGCTCACCACCCAAGCAGCAGGGAAGACCGACGTGGGTATCGTCCGCAAGAACAACGAAGATAATTTTGGCTACGACACGCGCACGGGAATTTTTGTGGTATGCGATGGCATGGGTGGACAAGCGGCTGGCGAAGTCGCGAGCAAGATCGCGGTGGACACAGTGCTGGCATATTTTCATCAGGAAGAAAAAGGCCGCGGGTCGGAAGTGCTGGGCCGGGAAATCGCGGAAGTCTCGGATCTGGCGAATGCGTTGGCGAACGCAGTGCAGTTAGCGAATAAGGCGATCCGCGCGGCTTCGGCGCAAGATGCGGGACACGCTGGGATGGGCTGCACGCTTGTCGCGGTGCGCGTGGAGGGAAATCTATTCTCGATTGCACACGTCGGCGACAGCCGCATCTACCTAATTCGCGCCGGAGCGATCCAGCAGCTCACCACCGACCATTCGCTGGTGATGGAGCAAGTGCGGCGCGGCATGATCACGCTGGAAGAGGCAGAGCATTTCGAAATGCAAAATGTGATCGTGCGGGCTCTGGGTTCGGAGGACAGCGTGGAGCCAGACCTAGCCGATCTGGGACTGGAAGAAGGGGACACGCTGCTGCTGTGCAGTGACGGACTGTCGCGCTACGTCAAAGACACCGCCATGCTGGAACTGATTACGGGCAAGAGTCTGGAAGAGGCGTGTGACGCTTTGATCGAAGCCGCCAAGACCGGAGGCAGCGACGACAACATTACCTGCCTGCTGATCCGCGCGGTGTGGCAGTCGTGGAGCGGAAGGATGTTCCGGCGGCGCGGGGATAATGTGCAGAGTTCGACGTAGCGGGCTGCGGGGCTCTCGCAGCGGACCTGTGTCGTCTCCCCAGAGTCCTTCGGAGTTCTTCATAGAGGGTCTTCTTTCGCCGCTTCGCGGCTGGGTTTTGGCTGGTTGTGTTCCAACCCTATCCCAAAAAACTTGCCTTCGAGAACACCGCGAAAAGCCCCACTTTTCGCAAAGGACGCGAGAAATGGGGCACCCGGTCGGACTTCCTAGTGAGCTACTTGCGCGATACAGCGCAGGCCGGAAAAATCTGACATGCGCAACGGGTTGGATCCACCGAACTGCAGGTCGTAGGTGTAGAACTCTTTCTGGCCGTTCCGCATGACTTCCTGGCCGTTGGATTGGCGCACCGTGTAACTGATTTCGGTTGTGGTCGCGTTCTTGTTTTGTGGGTGACCGTCGTTGATGAAGCGGAAAACCGCCCACGGGCCGGCCTGATAATTGTTGATGGGAAGGTCTCTCGCCATCACCTGAATTTCTTCGGGTGCTCCGGTCCAGGTGAAATTCTTTTGTTGACCGGTTCCAGACAGTGTGTCGGTGCCGATCTTCAGAGCGAGGCCCTCGATATTGGTGGAGGCCTGCTTCAGTGAAAACGTCATGTGCGGCGTGGGCGATCCGTTGTAGATGGTGTCACTGAGAGCCGCGGCCCGGTTAAAGAAAGATTCGAAGTCGGAAGAGATTTTTACGCTTCCGGCAGCGTTGGCGATATACCGCGCGCCTTGCTTCGGGAGGTACTGGGAGAGGTTCGCGGAATAGAACTTCCACAGCTGGCCGGTGCCGGGAGCAAGCATCGCATTCAACTGATCTACGGGAAGATCATGAGTGGAACCCGGATTGAACGGGAACCCGTCAGTGATCTTGGCGAAATCGGTGCACAACTTGTGGCCGCCCTCGTTCAACATTTCCTTGGGGCCCCTCTTGATCAGGGCTTGAGCGTGATCCGCAGGTTGGGTGAGCAAGGCTTGGGTGACCCGTTCAATGCCGAATTGAGGATCGACGCGAAATTTCTGCGCCATTTGCGACACGGCGCCGTTTGCGTCCTGGACCGCCGACAGAGCCTGAGTGACCTGAGCGGGGTCCGCTGTACCGGTGGGACTGCTCGCGAGCAGACTCGCTTGAGACTTTAACTTGGTGAGCGCCTCAACGTAGGACTGATTGCTGGGGAGAATGTACTGAAGAGGCGGCCCGTCGGGGACGACCGATTGCACCGGCTGGAAGCTGTCGGTGATCTGCTGCAACGGTACGTGCGTGTTGTGCGAGACAAACCAAAACAACTCCAGCATAGGGGAACTGGGGCTGATAAGCCTGCCCAGTTTGAGATCAGCGTCGTGAAAATTGCCAAAGCCGCGTACCGCGGAAGTTTGCAGAACCGTCCGCCACTCCTTAATGAACTCAGTGTTGTAGCGGTCAGTGAGTTGCTGCTGCAAGGTCGCTGGATCGAGTTGCTGAGAAATAAGTTTTCCGAGCACCCAGTCCTCATTGACGATGCGGTTGTGAGCGATGGCGTCTTGCATGCGCGTGAAGCCGTCGGGAGTGAAAGCGCCCTCGACGTCATGCGGAGATGTGACGACGTCGGCGGCATCGCGGAACTGGCGGGTGAAACTGGCGCCCGGGACCTTGCGGGAGACATCCGCTTTCAACGGCAGGTAGTAGCGGTCGATTCCACCGAAATTGCTCAGATAGGAGCGGGCGCGGCCAACGGCCAGGGTGTCCAGACCTGAAGAGTAGGGGTTCGACACGAGGAGCTCACCGCTGTAATAGTCGAACTGACTGCGAGCGAGAGCGGCGGTTTGTTCGTCTCCTGTCTTTCCGATGGCCCAGGTGTTGTAGAGAATCGGAATCAGGAAATCCTTCGTGCTCTTCTCCGGGTTCGAGGTCGTGATGAGATATGCCTTCAGCGCGTAGTACGTGGCTTCGTAGCTGTCGGTAGGATCGGGTTTGTCCTTGACGCCGCGAAGGGACGTCAAGAGTCTCCCTTGCGTTTCGGCAAACATCAAGCTGCTGAACTGTTCGAAGTAAGTCTGACGGGAGGCAGGGTAGAGGTCGTCGCCTGAATACATCCACCAGCGCAGGCGCCACGGTGGTCCTTCGTGGCTGTAGGTGGCGAGCGTTTCCAGTTGCTGGCGCAAACGATCGAGTTTCTGCAACTGGTCAACGCTCGGGGCCTGGCCCGGGGTGGCATGAATGGCGCGGACGTCGTCGACAGCCTGTTTGACGCTACGTTCCAGGAAAAAATTTCCGGTGAAAGAGGTCAGAAAGCCGATGGCAAATATGAGCGCAATGCCCATGACCGAGGCGAGGGCGATGCGGCGCAGCAGGCTGACGCGGGAACTGAAGGCACTGGCGCTCAGGGCGACGCGGTCTTTCAGCAACACTTCATTGAAGAGTTGCGATAGGAATACCCACTCCGGAACTTTGCGCGGGCCGGACGATCGCGGAACTGAGACGGGTTGCGGAACGCGCATTGAGGCGCCGAAGACGACGGTGGCGTTCCCGTCGAAGGCGGGTTCGGCAGACTGGACCTCCTGAATGGACGCGACGTCTTCGACAACGGTGGGGCGAACTCCAGAAAAATAGAACCCACGGAGGAATGGATTTACATTCAGCTGGCTGGGGCGCGCTAGATCCACCAGAAACTGCACGATGACTTTGCGGAGCTTACGCAGTTCGCGGGGGAATTCATAAATGCCGGGCAGTTTTTCGGAACTGCCCATGGAGAGAAGATCGACGCGCTTCTCAGCGAGCGAGTAGAACAACTCGTCGAACGCTTTTTCCAGACGCTTGGTTTCTTCGTCGGCGTAGACGCCGGAGGCCTGAAGGGAGCGCACGGGCAGAGTGACGCCCAGGACCTGCGAAGTTTCATCTTTGCTCAGGCCGGCTACATAGTCGAGAAAGGCGGAGCCACCGTCGGAGCGGGTACCGATGCGGTCGGCCTTGGTGAATAGCACATAGATGGGAAAGCTGATGCCGAGCAGTTGAGAAATCTCAAGCAGGCGAGTACCCAGGCGACGAGCGGCGGAGAGCGTGGCCTCGGGAGCGCCGGGGCGCAAAAAGCTTTCGCAGTCGAAGCAGACGATGGCTGCGCGTGGCGCTTGCTGGCGGCTGCCTGCACTTGCAATGCGTCCGGGCTGGACGAGCCGGATCAGACGACGCCAGAGGTCGGGTTGAGAAAATAGTCCGCCGCCGCCGTCGACGAAGACGGCCTGACGGGTGTACCAGAAGTTCGCGACACGAGTCGGCAGGATCGCGTTGTCCTGATAGACCTGGCCGGCCAGCAATTCCGGATCAAGAGCGGAATGGATAATGGTCGTGGTCTTGGCGGAAGCGGGATCGCCGACCAGAAAAATCAGAGGCAGATTGCGCAGGCTGGCGGCGCGGCCCATGGGAGAGTTCTTGAGCTTGCGCACGGCATCGCGTACCAGCAGGTCCACCTCGGTGGTGGCGCCAGCAGGTAGTTCTGTGGAGTCGCCCTCGGCAGTTTTTTGGCGGCGGAACCACCAGACGGTGAAAGCCGCGCCGAGCAGGCCGATCAGCCACAAGCCAACGCGCAACACCCAAACTCCGGAGCCGGGCGGGTTGATCCAGCCTGCGAAGAACCACACCAGCAGCAGGTAAACCAGTAAGACGGCCCCGGTTACCCAATAGAGCATGCAACCTCCCCTGACGTGTGTTGCTCTTGATTATCGTGCGGCCGCGGAAACTGCCGAGGTGCCATAAAGCAGAATCAACTTAAACATGATGCCGAGCACGACGGTGATTGCGGTCGTGGCGATGGTGGCAATGAGCAGCCTGCGAACCCACGGGTCGGCTTGGACCAAACGGACTGCGTCGGCGGGGATCATGCCGCGCGGCGACAGTGCGCCAGACGAGCCCCGGATGCGGCGGATTTTCTCCTGCACTGCCATCTGCATTGCCCGGAGGTCGCCCGATCCACCTGCGGCATAGCGGCCTTTGAACCCGAGCAGTATGCACAGGCCAAAAACCTCGAGCAAGTCAGCGACTTCGTTGGCATCCTGGCGGTTCAGGATCTTTTGTAATTCCTGGAAGAAAATCTCGCCGGCCATTTGATTTCCGAACAACTCGGCCTGCAGCGGCAGACGCGGCCAGTCAGCGAACGTGGGATTGCGGCTGCTGAGGACAGACTCGTCGAGGAAGGCCACGACCGCGAAGATCACGCGCTTCACGTCTTCTTCACTGTAGTTGCGGCTGCGCGCCCGCTGCTCGGCCACGCGTAAATGTTTTTTCATTTCGGCGCGGAAAGAGTTCGCATCGCTGACGGCCTGGCGGTTGTAGCGGACGCGCACGACAATAGTCAGGACTTCCTGAAATTCCAGGGCGAGGTTCCAGCCGCGCCGGTCCATGGCGGAACTGGAGCCGCGATAGCTGGCGAGCGGTGAGATGTGGGGTGAACTCATGAGTGTCGGCTCTCCAGAATCAGCTCTCCAGAATAACGACCAGTTCCAGTTCTGCGGACGGCAGCTCTCCGGGCACGTAGACACCCACCATGTGCGTCTTCATGATGTGCTCCCAGCAGGGGCCGCTCTTGTTGACGACGAAATACTGGCTGTCGACCTTTGCGGCGACAGCAGACGGCGGTACTTGAACGTGCGTGAGGCCGAGTCCGGGCATAGCGCGCTTCACCAAGTCAGGCACGAACTTGGCCGAGCACAGCTTTAACAGTTGCGGCGCCTTCGCAATCAGGTCTGCCTCTCCGATGGGGGAGTGGACGCCGAGAATCCAGCGGCCGCGGCCGAAACAACGCTGGTCCTGGACTTCTCCTTCGAAGAAATAGCGGCCCGTTTGTTTCAGCGGGATGGTGATTGCTTGGGCCGGCACAACGATTTCCAGGTGACGGCGAATGTGCTCGTCGAGCGCATCGAAGCAACGATCGAGATGCTTGTGATCGTAGTTGGGAAGGGAGCGAGGGTGCGCATCCAGCCCGAAGGTGCACAACGCCCCCGCCAGTCGCGACATTTCCCGAAACAATTCTTCGGGGTGGCCGTGCTTGGAAAGCAGGAAGTGACGCAACGGGGTAAGGCTGGAGTTGATGGCGTGCAGAAACCAGAACTGGGAAACCTGGCGTGCCGACAGCCCCGTCTGAAATCTGCCCTTGCCTTGTTGTTGCTCCTGCGAAACGGACGCGCTCTTTTCTTCCAGAATTTCGACCAGACGGTTGAGCAGGCTCATCAGGCGCGGACTTGCGCTCACCTGGAGGCAGGGCGGGATGAACGTGGGGTCGCAAACGAAGCGGCCGGCGCCATCGCGCACGACGCGGGCGACGGGGAGCGTGAGAAGGCCGCTGGTGGCTTCCGACTCCACGATCAAGCGCAGGTTCTTGCGGCCGAGGGGGACCTGCTTTTCGTCGCGGCCGGTATTCTCATCATGCAACGTCTCAACCTGGCAGGCGTAGCGGCTGGCGGAGTTGCCAACGAGTTCCAGTTCGCAGTTCTTGCCTTCGGGAATCCAGCGCGGAACGGCGAGGGCGAGGGTCAGGTGATCGGCGGTGGGCGAGAACAAATCGCCAAAACTGCGCGACGGCGGAAGCGGGTCGCATTCCGGCATATCGAATGCCAGACCGTCTTCAAAGATGCCGCGGGCATGGCTCAATGCCAGGATGCCGTTCGGCAGCGCGTCCGGATCGACCTCGCAGGCGGCGAAGCCGTAGGTCTCGTTCCACAGACTCGAAGTCGCGAAGTGAAGGGAGTCTTCAAAAAAACGGTTCTGCGCCTGGAAATGTTGAGGAGAGAGATACATCCCCTCGGACCAGACGATCTTGGAAAGCAGCTTCATCCTCGTTTTTTGGCCAGGAAGCAATGGGCGCACGGAACTTGTGAGCTCAAAACGCCGGGGGCTTTTCCTGGGACACTGCCACCGGGAAGTTATTGAAGGCCATCATACCGCTGTTGTGAAAAAGAATCGCTTTCTGAGAGTTGGCGAACACTAGGGGCAGCATCTTCCGAGTTACTGCGACGTTACTGCAACCCCGCAGCGAAGGCTCGAACGCAGGCCGCTGCAGCGCAGTGAGATGCTAGGCGCTGAGGTCTTTACTGTCAAGGGAACCGGCCGCAGTCTACAGGGCGCATCGTAGACACTCAGTGCTATCCTTGAAAGCTGAGTCGGCTGAGTCTTTCGCAAGATCAGGATAGGTCTCATCGGTACGATCGAGGCTGGGAGACGCAGTACTACAGTGCCGGGCGAGCCCAATGAAGTTTGCTGAGAAATACGAAATCCTGGAGATGGTGACGAGCGGCCGAGTCAGTACTTTTCTGGCTCGGGAGCGCGCCACGCAGGATGCCGTTGTCGTATACACATTCGAGTGCGCGGGAACGGGTGCGAACGATCTCAGTACGGCCTCGATTATCTCGCGATTCTGCTCGCTGGCTCCGAATCCTCCCGGCATGATCGTCAAAGCGGGGTTTGATGAGCCCAGTTCCTCCGCGTTTATCACGACCAAGATGCCTGATTCGGGGGCGCTGCAGGCCTGGGTTCAGGCCTATCATTCTTTTGTCCCGCCTGCTTCTGCGCCGCGTGGTTCTTCCAAGTCGGGTTTTGCGCAGCCTGGCGACGCCAGACCTGTTGGAAGGCAGGCGGGCGCTCCGGTTTCGGATGAGACGGTCGAACTGAGCGCCTTCGAGGTAAAGTCCGTTCTGGCGAAGAGCGGTCCTCCCCCGCAGCAGGGACCGGTGGAGGGTCCGGTCGAGGATGTCAGCGGAGGGACGGCAGCGTTTTCACTTAGCAGTCCCACCCCTGCGGCGCCGCATCCCGGGGGAGAGTTCACCCGACTGTTTCGAGAGGTGAACGCCTTTCAGCCAGCGCAGAGTACGCAGCTCCCCGTTCCGCCAAAACCGAGCAACGCTACTGACGCAATTTTCGGGGAACCTCTGGGAGGTTCTCCCTTGGGCCGCGAGAAGCCAGCCCAGCCAGCCACGCCAACTCCCGTTGAACCTTCGCCCGGATCGTTTACCAGAGAATTTTTGGGGATCTCCAGCGACAAAGCTGAACCTGTACAGAGGCGGGGTCCAGTTCCCGCAACGCCGCAGAAGGAGCCGGGAGCATTCACGAGGGAATTCATGGCGGTGTCGCAGGAGAGTCTGAAGATTACCGATCAGCCGAGTGGGCCCGTGTCGCCGGCGCAGAATTCTGCATCACCCGCCACGTCGTTTGACAGTATCTTCGGACCCGCGTCGTCGCAGCCTGCACCGTCGGTCGGCGGAGCAGGAGGACAGGCGGAGGATCAAAAAGGCGGAGCGGGAGAATTCACCAGTTTCTTTCGGGATCCGTTCGAGCATCCGGGAGCGCCGGAGAAATCGAGGGAAATTCCGGACTTCGGGAGTTCGGCGCCACCCAAGAAGCAGATGGGGGATTTCACAAGAGTCTTCGGCAAGGGAGATCTTGAGCAAGGGGCCCCCGATCCTTTGCTGCCTCAGGAAGATCAACCAGCGCCGGGCTCGTTCACGCAGGTATTTCGCGAGATTTCTTCGGATCCAGGGAAGGGATCGCAATTGGGGGCGAGCACGCTGGGCACGGATCCGAATATTCGTCCGTCGTTTTTCGATCCCGCGCCGGTGACGCCGGCCCCGCCTGAACCTTTGCGTGGAGGAGTGTCGTCGACACCAGTGCCTCCGCCGCTGGACCCATTTTTCTCGCGGACGCCGCCTGCGGTTCCGCCTGCGTCCAATCAGAACTTCATGAACCGGGCGGGCTCGAGTGAGGCCACGGATGTGTTCAGGATTCCGGGCGCGGAAGCGCCGCCAATTGAGGTAGGGCCGAGTGGGCCCAGCGAGTTCACGGTATTCCTGTCGCGCAGCCAGATAAATGCGAGTCTTCCGCCAGAGCGGGCCATTTCCGGAGGCCCGGGGGGCGGCGCACCGCCTCCGCCATTTGCTGCGCCGCCGGCACCGCCTCCTCCGTTCCAGTTCGCTCCACCGCCACTTCCAGCGCCTCCAGCAATGAAATTCCCTCCCGCGCCGGCGCTTCCGTCTGTGCCGCGTCCTGCTATTCCGGCGATGCCACCGAAGTCCGCGTCGATCTGGCCGCTGATCACGGTGCTAACCGTGTTACTGGCGATTGGCGTGTTGCTGGTGATGTATTTCGCGTTAAAACACTAGATCTCATCTCATCTGGTCATCCATCGATATCCACCGAGTGTGCCCTGCCTGTTACCAATGGCGACGGTGCAATGCCAAACGTCCAAGGCCATCGAGAACCAACGTAATTACCACGTAAGTCGACGTTCTCCGATAATCGATGGAGCACTGTGACTCATCGTAGGTGATTGGATGTCTCCAAGAGGTATCGGTCTTTTCACGCTGCTGTTCGTGTTCGCTCTACCCGCCTTTGCCGGTGACAAGGTGATTGCGCTTACCTTCGACGACGGCCCTCGGCCTTATGTTCTGTTAGGCGCCAAGGGAGAAAATCCACCTCCAGGCCTGCTCGATATACTCGACAAGGATGGCGTGAAGGGCACATTTTTTGTCGTGGGGTGGCGACTTACGCCCAGAACTTGGGGGGAACGGCGCCATGAAGAGAATATTGGGGTCACCTGCATCTCTGCCGCGGAACAAGTGGTTAAGCGCGGCCACGAATTGGAAGACCACACGTTCAGCCATATCGAACTGCGCAGTGCAGAGAGGACGAAGGGGGAGCAGTGGGTGGTCAATGACGTGGAACGGGGAGCACAAGCGATCAAGGCGATCACCGGCATACAGCCAACGTACGTCCGGCCACCGGACTGGACCATATCGAACGATGCGCGCCAGGATCTCGAACGACACGGCTATCGCGTCCTGACTATATCGACGGCGAACTCCATTGCACTGCGCGACGTCAACTCGCTCGATTACCTGTGCACACGCCGGGATTTGACGCAGTGTCCCCAGCCCTCCCTGGTGGATGCAGTCTTGAAGCAGGTGCAACAGCGTGAAACGAAGGGAATCTACACCCACATTCTGGCGTTCCATGAGTTAGCGACAACTACGGCAATCATGCCGCAGTTGATCAGCAGCCTCAGAGCACGGGGATACCGCTTCGTCACCCTGGCGGAATACATGAGGTTGGTAACGCCAAAATCTGTGGCAGCCGGGGAAGTGGCGGGCTCTGTAGTGTCCACTACCGCGAGTGGGTCTCGGCAGGCTTCGCCTTCGCCTTCGCCTTCGCTCTTACGCTCTGGTCAGTGAGCGTAAAGGCAATTCTGCATCATGAATGTCTTCGAATCGACGATCCCATCACCTGTGTCACCGATTCCCGCACTAACCCATCCGAGCCGCCTCTAACTCTGTAGGCGCGTAGAATGCGTCGCAGTAAAGGCGGAACTACGAACTTTGGGGGAGCAGAATGAGCAGCTCGAGTTGCGGATTCGGAAGATCCCCCGGCACGTAGGCCGCGAGATTTCGGGCGCGGCCCACTGCTTCCCAGGCGGGGCCAGCCTGGTTCAGGCTGAAATATTGATACTTCAGCTTAACGGGGATCGCACTCGGCGGATTGCTGAGATGCTTGAGGTCGACACCGGGAAGCGCATTCTTCACCAGATGATCGATATGGGTGGCGGAGCAGACCTTCACGATCTGTGGCACTTTCTGAATGACAAAACTTTCGCTGGCTTCGGCGCTTACCGCGAGGTACATCCTCGTATCGGCAAGATATTTGTCTTCCGCGAGGGCAGTGGCGTAGATCGAGGGCTGCACCAGCGTCAGAGGCAGAGATATAAGGTTCGTGGGGACGACTGTCTGCAGAAGCGAGCGCAACTTCTCGTCGAGTTCGGCAAGAATGGGTCCGAGGTTGTCGTGATCGTAGAGAGGCAGGTCACGAGGCCGAAGCTGGGGAGAAAAAGTCGTGAGCGACCCGGCGAGCGAAACGAGGGCCGAATAGAGTTCCTCGGGATGAACCTGCTTGGCTTCGAACAGGTGACTGAAAACAGGGAACGAGGAATTTACGGTGTAGAGCAGCCAGAAGTTGGCAATATCGGACGCGGTGAAATCGGCCAGGCTCTGATTCTTCTGGCGGCGGGTGCTGGACAACTGCGTACTGCGCGCGGCAAGCACCTCGATGATGCCGCGCAGCAAGCCCATGATGTATTCGCAGGCGCGGATGTCGAGGAGAGGAGGAACAAAGCGGGGATTGAGGCGAAAGGTGTCGCCCTCTGCCTTCTCGACATTCGCGATGCGGAGGGCGGCATTGCCTTCGCGGTTTTCGCCGCCGACCATGAAGCGCATGTTCTTGCGCGCGATCTGGACCGGTTTTTCGCTCGTGCCCGTATTCTCGTCGCGATAGGTCGCGACTTCGGCGACATAGCGCGTGCCCGCGTCCCGCTGGCCGATGGCCACGTTCAGGCCGCGCTGGCGATAGTCGGGGACGGTGAGATAGACATCCATGTTCTTCACGCCCGGCTCGAAGAGATCGGCAAGGGCCCTGGAAGCAGGAGCAGGATCTGCGTCGGGTATGTCGAACAGGAGTCCGTCGGGAAAAATTCCGGAGGCGCGCGAGATGGCGAAATCGCCGGTGGCTAGTTTCTGCTGATCGATGACCAGTTCGGTAAAGCCCCAGGGGCAGAAGCGTAACGCCTCCAGGCGGAATTGGAGCGTGTCTTCGAGAAACCTGTCCTGCAACTGAAGGTGTTGCGGCGTGAGGAAGGTGCCCTTGGTCCAGATGACAGGTTGCAGTCGCTTCATACGATCCCGGTGGGAACAATAACAAGTATGGGGGAGAGAAGCAAAGGGAGATGAGACGACGGCAGTATCTTAACGGTGCGGCGGCAAACAATGGGACTGGCGGGAGGTCGCAGAGCACTCAGGCATCAAGATTTGAGTTTGGTAATCACCTTCCTGGAAACGACGACCAGAGCACGGATTGCCACATAGGTCATGATGACAGCAGATTCTGGGCTGGCCTGGAAGTGCCCTGGAGAATACGGCACATAGGCGGGACGGTCAGGCACGACTTGTTCTCCACCGGACTCATGAGGGGACACCTTTTCGATCAGTTCTGCGATGGTATGCAGTCCTTCCATTTCATTTCCACTGGCAACGCGTTTGAGGAGATCCTCGACCAGTTTCTGAATTTCAGCCGCATCCCGGCTTAGTTCATGGATCTCTTTCTGTTGATCTGCGACCGAGGAAGCGGGACCGTACCTCTTGTCTCTGGGAATGTTCCAGAGGTTTCGTTCTCGCGCAGCCGCAGAGTGTTGCGCGGTCTTCAGATCGCGGAGCGCAATTCCGAGAGTGCGATTCATCGAGTTGAGTTCTTCGATTCTTCGCGGGAACTCGGGATCGTCGACCGTGAGGCCTCTATCTCCGAGGTGCGGAGTTAGCTTGATCCGTATGTGCGCCAAGAGCGCTCGGATATCCGTCAATTTGCTCATTAGGACTCCTGATTGGGCCCGCTATCTGATGCTGAATCATCCGGGGCGCGCCGCAGGGAAGCTAGCCCAGCAGGCCGTTCTCTTTGAGCAACTCTTCACTGCGTTCGATGCTGGGGATCAGGACAACGTCGCCTCTGGCTCTGCCGGCCCAGCGCGAGGCGTCGTCTTCGCTGATTTTGATCTCGATCAGGAAGGCGACCAGATCGTCGTGGCTGGTGACGCGCACAGTCTGCGTGTTCACGCGGCCCGCATAGGGAACGAACACAACTTCGAAGTGCGGCCCCATCGTCTCCGTGCCCGGGTTGGGCGTGATGCGGATGTTGCCGATCAGTTTCTTCATGCGGAGACTCTCCTATAGCTCCTCGGTCCGGTCTCCCTGTGCCTGTGCATGCCCCAGTTATACCAAGTTTTGCTGGCGATTAGGAGTCCTCGCTCCGGTTGCGGAGTCAGGATCGTAACCCCAGGGGCGGCGGTGCCGGCAGCATTCCGCAGCGGCTGAAGCCGAAGCGCAAGCGTGTGGCCTTTGCGGCATCGCTGAAGCGAAGCCCTGATACGAACCCTAACCTTTCTGCAAACCGTGAAATGATCGTGGTGCGCGAACCGCTTAGTCTTCTCTAAACGAGCAAAAATCCGCGCTCGATGAGTTTGCGGATGATTCCGAGACACTCTTTCTGTACTTGTTCAAAGGGCGCGTCCACCTGGCGAGCGAAATCCTGGATGAGTTCTCCCACCGTTCGGGTTCCGTCGCAGCCGTTGAGAAATCCCGCCACTGGCGCCTGCAGGCCGATGAAGAATGCGAATCCCTTGAGCAAGCGTAAGTTCAGGGACGTCGGCTGCCATCGGCCCTCACCTGGCTGGAAGAACTGCTCGAGGCGGCAGTAAGGGGCCAGTCGCGGTTTTACCACGAGCATCTCGGCATCGGCTGCGTGGGACTGCAGGAAATCCCGGGCTGAGAAAACCAGCTGAACGAATTCACCGAACGGATCTTTCGGTAGCTCAGAGAGTTCTTCGATCTGCGTCCAGTTGTGGCCGGAGCGCCGGTGCATCGCGATGATGCCGTCATGGATGGCTTCCACCTTGCGCTCGCGATAGTAAGCCATGTAGTTGGCATAGAGTTCAGCGTCGTTCCGCGTTCCAGCAGCGGTCTCCGCGATACGATGTTGGGCGTATTCCGCCGGGTCCTGTGTGTGCCCCTTGATGAGCCAGGCATCGCAGCCGCTGCCTTCGAGCCATTCTCCAACGCGCTCCTGCCAGGACTGGCCGCGGACTTCGGCCCACTCGCAGAGCAACTGGAAGTATCCGTCCTCTTCAAGATAGTTCGGCGCGTCCTTCACAAATTGGCGGCACAACTGGTCGAGATCCATGGGATTGTCGCAGAACAGATAGCGGCCCGAGGGACTGATGAAGAATGGCGGGTTGGATACGATGAGATCGAACTTACGGCCGGCTACAGGCGCAAATCCGTCGCCGAGAAGAGCTTCGATGTTCTCCTTGCCATTCAAACGCGCCGTGAATTGCGCGAAGTTCACAGCCCGAGGATTCAAGTCGGTGGCTACGACATGTTCGCTGTGGGCAGCGGCCGAGAGCGCCTGAATCGCATTGCCAGTGCCCAGGTCAAGCGTGGCGCGCGAAGGGCGCCGAACGGTGAAGCGCGAGAGGAAACGGCTGGTGGGGTTTGGCCAAAGAACAAGTTCGGGATCGTTGGCGTCAATCTTGGTGGTGTGGTCGGCGGTAACCAGAAAACCCTCGGCGGGGAAGAACATGACTTCCGGGACGATGCGTTCCCCATCTTCGTCTTTGCGCAGCAGACCACACGAGAGTGCCAGAGTCGTGAACCAGGGTGGGAGGAATTCGGCTGTTCGGGAAGCGTCCTGCGGAACGCCGATCCAGAACCAGCGCAGTAATACGTTCAGGAGGTTCGGGTCGCTGGTGGAATCGAGCAGGCGCGGCATATTGCGCAAGCGACTGGAGGGCAGTTCGTTGAAATAGCCGCGCTTGCGGAGATTTCCCTCTTCAAAGCCCGCTTCCAGGAAGAATTCCCTTAAGCGCTGAGCGTCGTTCTGCGAGACAAGGTTGAGCACGATGTGGCTTTCTGATCGTACCGGCAGGCGAGGGATAGTCTGCATCGCCATTCGGGGAATCGCGGAAGCGAAAGGAAGGATACTATACCGCGGGTTTGGACATGGCCCAAAACGCCGGAAGTGCTCGATTTTCCAGTGGATTGGAACCGTGCCTTGACACTCACTGGGGCGTGTGATAAATAAATGCCACTCTGCGCTGAGCCATTCTGCGCAACGTTTCCCCCCGTGAGCACACTATGACTTCAGGGCGAGTGGGTGCCCGAACAGCGTTGAGTGCCCTAAAAACAGCAATTTCTCTACCTTTTTGAGCCGTAAGAGGAAAAAATCATGGCCAGACAAAGCGCCCAGCACAAGTTAGACCGTGTGCGTCCCCCACGTGTCCAGATTACCTACGATGTCGAGATCGGCGGAGCCATTGAAATCAAGGAGTTGCCATTTGTCACCGGCGTGCTCGGCGATTTCACAGGTCAGCCCGAGCAGCCGCTTCCCAAGCTGAAAGATCGAAAGTTTGTGGAAGTAAATCCGGACAATTTCGACACCGTGCTCGAAGGGATGAAGCCTCATCTTTCGTATGCGGTCGAGAACAAGCTCAGCGACGATCCGAGCGGCCCGCAGCTTAAGGTGGATCTGAAGTTCAAGAAGATGGAAGATTTTGAGCCGGGGAACGTCGCCAAGCAGGTGAAGCCGCTGAAAGAACTGCTTGACCTGCGCACGCGGCTAGCGGATTTGCGCGGCCAGTTGCAGGGCAACGACAAGCTCGAAGAAGTACTGCTGGACGCCGTCGGCAACACAGAGAAGCTCGACAAGCTGAAGGGCGAGATCGAGCCCAAGGGAGGAGGGTCCAATGGCTGATACGTCAAAGGTCAAACAAGCGACCACCACCACCATTGAGAAAGAACAGGTGGGGCTGCTGGACCAGATCGTCGAGTCGGGACGATTCGGCGCGGAAGCGAGTGCGAAGGAGCGCGGCAAGAATCTGGTCAAGGAGTTTGTGGCCCAGGTCCTCGACGGATCCATGACCGTCGCCAAGGATGCCGAGATGATGATCAATGCGCGCATCGCGCAAATCGATCATCTGCTCTCGATTCAGCTGAATGAAATCATGCATCACCCGTCCTTTCAGAAGCTCGAGGGATCGTGGCGCGGCTTGAAGCACCTGATGGATCACAGCGAAACCGGAACGCAACTGAAGATCCGGGTGCTGAACGTCACCAAGAAAGAACTACTGCGGGATATCGAGAAAGCTCCGGAGTTTGATCAGAGCGCTCTGTTCAAGAAAGTCTACGAAGAGGAGTACGGAGTTTTCGGCGGAGCGCCATTTGGTGCGCTGATCGGGGACTACGAGTTTGGCAAGCATCCGGAAGACCTGGCGCTGCTGGAAGGGATTTCGCACGTGGCAGCGCAGGCCCACGCTCCGTTTGTGAGCGCGGCGGCTCCAGAACTATTGAATCTGGAGAGCTTTACTCAACTCGATGCTCCACGGGATCTAGCAAAGATTTTCGACAGCACGGAGTACGCCAAGTGGAAATCGTTCCGGCAAAGCGAAGATTCCCGCTACGTGGCTCTCTGCCTGCCCAGAACGCTCTCGCGTCTGCCTTACGGCAAAGAGACGAAGCCCATCGATGAGTTTGCCTATGAAGAGCATGTCGACGGGACCGATCACTCCAAGTATCTGTGGATGAATGCCGCGTATTCGTTGGGAACGCGGATGACGAATTCGTTCTCCCAGTACGGCATGTGCGTGGCAATGCGCGGGGTGGAAGGCGGGGGACTGGTGGAAGGTCTGCCGACTCACAACTTCTACACCGACGAGGGCGACATCGCTCTCAAGTGTCCAACCGAGATTCCGATCACGGACCGGCGCGAGAAGGAACTTGCAGACCTCGGGTTTGTGCCGCTGGTGCACTGCAAAGGGACCGACTATGCAGCGTTCTTCAGCGTGCAGAGCGCCCAGAAGCCCAAGGTGTACGACACGGACTCGGCCAACGCCAACGCGCGTCTTTCGGCGCAGTTGCCCTACATCATGGCAGTCTCGCGTTTCGCTCACTATCTGAAGGCGATGATGCGGGACAAGATTGGAAGCTTCATGTCTCGCGGTGAGGCGGAAATCTTCCTCAATCGCTGGATCACGAATTACGTCACACCCGACGACATGGCGTCGCCGGCAACCAAGGCTCAGCGGCCGTTGCGCGAAGCTCGTATCGACGTGACGGAAGTTGCGGGCAAGCCCGGTGTGTATCGTGCCGTGGCGTTCTTGCGTCCACACTTTCAATTGGATGAACTTACGGTTTCGTTGCGGTTGGTGGCGGATCTTCCGGCTGCGGCCAAGTAAAGGCTGCGGATCGGGGGATTGTGCTCACGGGGCTCCGTTGTACAGGTTTTCGAGTATTCGACTTCGAATTCAACTTCGGCGTAAAGGAGAAGTGCAATGGCGGTAAATGCATATTGTCTTATTGACGGCGTTCCGGGACCAAGCACCAGCTTGAGCAACGCGATCGACATTTTGTCGTTCAGTTTCGGCTCCTCGAACTCCGCGGTCTTCGGACCGGGAGCTTCGGGTGGCGAATCGCGGGCGGGCCGCGCTGACATCAGCAACGTCAGCATCATGAAGGTCCTCGACAAAACCTCGCCGCAGTTGTTCGAGAACTGCGTAACGGGGGACTACATCAAGTCGGTGGACGTGCAGTACTTCAAACCGATGGGCAACAAGCAGGAAGTTTATTTCAAGATTCACATGGAAAACGTCCTGATCACCTCGGTTCAGCTCTCGGGATCGAACGAGAATCCGACGGAGTCGGTTTCGTTCGCGTTCGCCAAAGTCAAGGTGAGCTACAACCCGGAGAAGGACGGCAAGCTGCAAGGGTTCGTCGACAAGGGCTTCGACGTCGAAAAACTTGTCAGCTGGTAAGACGCAGAGCCAAGGCCGGTGCCAGTGAACGCAAAGGAGCTTTTCGACGCGGGAAAAGTGCGCGAAGCGGCGAAGGAGATAACCAACTATCTCCGCGATCATCCCATGGATGTGGCGCAGCGCACGTTCCTGTTCGAGCTCCTTTGCTTTTCTGGCGACTATGCCCGAGCCGAGAAGCAGCTCAGCGTGCTGGCCCAGGGCAAACCCGACAGGGAACTGGGCGCGGTTCTGTACTATGCCGCGTTGCACGCTGAGAAAACGCGGCACGAGTTGTTCGAGAAGCAACAATTCCCCAAGGATCAAGCAGCGGCTTCCTGTCCCGGAACTCTGAACGGAAAGCCGTTTCAATCCCTACGTGATGCCGATCCCGATATAGGCGCCCGGTTGGAAGTATTCGCCGCGGGGGCTTATCTCTGGATTCCCTTCGAGCACATCGCAACGTTGGAAATGGAAGCGCCCCGCAGGCTGCGTGACACGCTCTGGACGCCAGCGTTCGTTACCACCGGACCGTCGTTCAAGGGAACTGACATCGGCGAGGTATTGATTCCGGCGATTTATCCTTTCTCGTGGAAGAGTCCCAATGAGGCCGTCTGGCTCGGACGGATTACGGATTGGGCCGGCGACGATGAAGGGAATGAATATCCGTCGGGCCAGAAGATGTGGTTGCTGGATGGCGAAGAGATCCCGTTTCTTGAGGTGCGTTCGTTGAAGTTTGAGCAGCCCGCCACCCAAGCCACGGCTGACTGACGTAAGTATTGAGCACCTGGATACTGCCCATGCCACTGCGTGACGATCTTCTGACCCCCATCCCGGGCGACAACCCAAGCGGTGTGTACGTCCGCCACGACACCAAACTGCTGCTCTACGACAAAATCAAAGAAGCCCGGCGGCAGGATGATGAACTCGCCCAGGGCGACTGGCAGCACGAACGCAAACTTGCGGACTACCCACTCGAAGCCAAACTCGCTCAAGAGGCACTGGCCACCAAGACGAAGGATCTGCAACTTGCAGCGTGGTTGACCGAGGCGTTGTTGCACACGGAAGGCTTCGGGGGCTTGCAGCAGGGGCTCACCCTTTGCATCGGACTCATTCGTGATTTTTGGGATACGCTCTATCCTCCGATTGAAGAAGACGACTTAGAGTTGCGCGCCGGGCCGCTGGAGTTCTTGGGCACGGGCCTCGAGATTGGGTTGAAGAACCGTCCTCTGGCTACGGCTGGGTATGACTGGTTTAAGTACAAGGAGTCGCGCGCGGTTGGCTACGATGATCCGGCCAAGAGCGACAAGGAACGCAAGGCACGCGAACAGAAGATCGCTGACGGAAAATTGGCGCCCGATGTGTTCGACAAGTCTTTTGGGGAGACTCCGAAGGCTTTCTATTTTCAAGCGGAGAAAGATTTGGACGGCTGTCTGGCAGCGCTGAAGAGTCTCGACGAGATTTGCGATGAGAAGTTCGGAAATTCCGGACCTTCGTTCGGAAAATTCAAGACCGCGCTGGAGGAAGTCCGTCATTCGGTTCATGCCCTGCTGGAAAAGAAGCGGGAGACGGAACCGGATCCGGTGGAGGCGACGCCGACTGCGGATGGTGTTGCGAGTGCCGGTGGGACATCGGTGGCGGGAGTGCCAGCAGGCGCGCCAGGGATCACGATTTCGGTGCTGACAAGTTCTGAGCCTGCGGACCGGCGGGAAGCGATTGCGACGGTGGCGCGGGTTGCGGCGCTGCTCCGCCAACAGGACCCGCACAGTCCTGCACCGTATCTCATGATGCGCGGGCTGCGCTGGGGCGAACTGCGCGGAGGAAAAGGGATCAGCGATGCCCGTCTGCTGGAAGCGCCGACGACGGAGCTTCGGCAGCATGTGAAACGTTTGGCGCTGGCTAAGAAGTGGAGTGAGCTTCTGGAGACGGCAGAGAATGCCATGTCGCTGCCATGCAGCCGAGCCTGGCTCGATCTGCAGCGGTTGGTGGTGGGCGCGTGCACGGCTCTGGGAGAAGAGTACGAGCCGATCGCAGCGGCGATTCGGTCCGAACTCAAA
>JADGNQ010000433.1 GCA_017883385.1 Candidatus Sulfotelmatobacter sp. | reverse complement strand
GGCCACGAGTCGGAACTGAGTCCGATCCTCCGAGAGTTTTCTTCGTGGACGGCGGCGGAGCCGGCTCATAGTGGCGACTCGCTGCTCGCGACCTGGCTGGGACGCGACGATCTGCGCGAGAAGATTCTCTTCCAGATGCGAAAATATCCGGTCCTCCTCTGCCCCGCGGCTGCGATCCCTGCCTTTCGTCACGGCGAGCGCGAATGGCAAGTAGAAGGTAAGACCGTGAAGTATCTCGATGCGTGGAGTTATTGCGAGTGGTTCAACCTGCTGGGCTTTCCCGCGGCCGTGGTCCCAGTAGGCCGCTCGTCAGAGGGCCTTCCAGTAGGAGTGCAAATAGTCGGTCGCCCCTGGGAGGAAGAACTGGTGCTCGCAGTCGCAGCAGTGCTTGAGGAAGCGCGCGGCCCGTGGCAGCAACCCCAACTAGCCTCGGAGTGAATCGTCCGGTAGTAGTTTTGTACTATTATCCCTGCCTCGCCGATGCATTAGGCTGATGAACTTGCGCGTTGTGGCGCCGTTTCGACGTGGGGCGGATGGCGTTTTCGTGGGGCATTTCTAGATATGTCAGGCTCTAATCTCTCGACCACTCAGAAACTGCTGCGCGGTCTCGTGTTCGTCCTGGTCGCTTCGGCGGCTTATCTGTATCCCTTCCCGCAGGCCAACCTTGTCTACCCGGCAATTGTCCTGGTTCATGTGTTCGGCGGAATCCTGGCCACGATTTTGCTTGCCCTGCTGCTGTGGCGCTTGCTGAAGGAAGGAAATTTCGTTTGGAAGATGGGATGGCTCCTGGTCGCGACGGGTGCCGTTCTCGGCCTTGTACTTCTCCGCACGGGTACGCCGCATAGCGAATACAAGTGGCTGTACGCGCACATCATCGTGAGCGTCGCGGGTATCGGTTGCCTGCTTGCCGAGTTGATCGGAAGCCGTGGCTGGCTGAGTTCTAACGCGGCCGTCCGAGCGGTGGTTTGCCTGGCGGTGCTTGCCGGGCTCGGCTGGGCGGCGCGCTACCAGCGCGAGACTCGCTGGCTGAGCTACCACCTCATCAAGAACCCGTCCCTGCCCCCTGCCTCCATGGACGGCGAGGGCGACGGGCCGTCCGGCGCGTTCTTCCCCAGTTCCGCGCAGGTCTATGGCGGCCAGAAGATTCCCAGCAAGTTCTTCATGGAGTCGGAGTCCTGCAAGCGCTGCCACGAAGACGTCTACAAACAGTGGTACAGCTCCGCCCACCACTTTTCTTCGTTCAACAATCAGTGGTATCGCAAGAGTATCGAGTACATGCAGGATACGGTCGGCACCAAGCCTTCAAAATGGTGCGGTGGCTGCCATGACCCCGCCGTGCTCTACGCCGGCAAGATGGATACCCCGATCAAGCAGATCGTGCACACATCCGAAGCCCAGGCCGGGCTCGGCTGCATGATGTGCCACTCCATCGCCGATGTAAAAAGCTCGATGGGCCAGGGCGACTTCTTCCTGGAGTATCCCAAGCTTCACGAACTGGCGGCCAGCAAGAACCCGGTCGTTCGCTACCTGCACGACACCATCACCCAGCTCAATCCCGAGCCGCACCGCCGCGTTTTTCTCAAGCCGTTCATGCGCAATCAGACGGCCGAATTCTGCTCTTCGTGTCACAAAGTGCACCTCGATGTGCCCGTGAATCACTACCGCTGGATTCGCGGCTTCAACGAATACGACAACTGGCAGGCCAGCGGCGTTTCCGGACAGGGCGCGCGTTCCTTCTACTACCCGGCCAAGCCCCAGCAGTGCGCCGACTGCCATATGCCCCTGGAGCCTTCGAAAGACATGGGCAACGTTGCCGGCAACGTGCACTCGCACCGCTTCCCGGCAGCCAACACAGCCCTACCCACGGCCAATGAGGACGGGGAACAGCTGAAAGTGACGGAAGACTTCCTGACCAGCGGCGCTCTGACGGTGGACATCTTCGCTCTTTCGCCCGCGCGGGAAATCAAGGCGGGTGCTACCGCCCAGCACGAGATGTCGACGACCTTCGCGGTGGGCGAAGAAGCCGAAGCGAAGATCGCTCCCGGAGCTGGCGGCGAGGTTGCCCCGGTCACCGCGCCTCTTGATCGCGTGCAGCCAGCGATCCGCCGAGGCGATACCGTGCGTGTGGATGTCGTGGTTCGTACCAAGCGCGTCGGCCATTTCTTCCCCGGCGGCACGGTCGACGCCTACGATACCTGGCTCGAACTCAAGGGCGTGGACGACAAGGGTCAGACTATTTTCTGGAGTGGCATGACCGCCGATAACGGCAAGGGCCCGGTGGAAAAGGGCGCGCATTTCTACCGTTCGCTTCAGGTGGATGCCCACGGCAATCCCATTAACAAGCGCAATGCCTGGGCCACCCGCGCCGTGGTGTACGTGCGACTCATCCCTCCCGGCGCGGCCGACACCGTTCACTTCCGCATGAAGGTCCCGGAAAAGACCAGCAACAAGATCACCCTGACGGCTCGTCTGTGCTATCGCAAGTTTGCCTGGTGGAATACGCAGTTCGCTTTTGCCGGAGTTCCAGATACCAGTCAGGCCAGGCCGGAGATCGCGCCCGGTCACGACGATACGAAATTTGTATTTACCGGTTCACTCCAGGGTGTTTCCGCGAAGGCCGAGAAGATTCCCGACC
>JADGNQ010000209.1 GCA_017883385.1 Candidatus Sulfotelmatobacter sp. | reverse complement strand
TTTGCGTGACCGCATTGCGCTTGGGTTCGGGCGCAGCCGCGGTTTCAAGAATCCCGCGCAGGCGGCCGATGTTCTCGTCCTGCATCTTGGAATATGTGTCCCACGACGATTGGTCGGGGGGGATGGGATTGCTCTTGATCCAGCCGCCGCAGGAATAGGCGAAAAAATCCACGCAGGGATCGATGCTGCGGTCCATGGAGGTGACGTCCAGCGCTGGCTCGGGCTTCGCGGCGCCGGGCTGCTGCGCGTTGGCTAGGGAAAGAAAGCAAGCGACTGCGAGCGTAACAAGGCTCAAGCGCACAATTGCCATCGAGAAACCTCTCGTCCTGGGAATGAAATCGAACCGTCGGGACCCAAAAGTATAAGCCCTTGCGTCAACCCGTATGTCAGAGGTTCAGGTTCGACGTTTGAAGTCCGACGCTGGTTCTAGCTCTTCCGCAAATGAATCGACCCATCGCCGGTGCGGATGGTGAGCAGGCTGCCGCCGCCGTTGACCTTGCCGCGGACTTCGTTCTCGCGAAGTTTGCCTTCGGTTGAGACTGGCATGTCGAGGTCAATGTGGCCGTCGCTGGTGTGCAGGTCGACATCCGCCGCCAGGTCACCCGGGACTTCAAGGCTGACGTTGCCGTCGCCGGTTTCGAGCCGCCAGCCGGTGACCAGTGAAGAGCCGGAAGCCGCGCGGACATCGACGTGGCCGTCGCCCGTCTTGAGCTCGAGGGCATCGAAGCGGCCACTGGCGGTGATGTGCCCGTCCCCGGTCGAGGCCCGCAGCTTGCCGTCGACTCCATCGAGATTCTCGGAACCATCGCCGCTATGCAGATCCATGTCGCCCTTGAGTCCGGCGAGATCGATCTTGCCATCGCCAGTCCGCAGGTTGACGCGGCCCTCGCGCGGCATCTGGATGACGATGTCGACTTTATGCTGGCCCCATTCGACGGTGAAATTGTGGTGCGGGTAGCGCACTTCGATTTCGACCGAGTCGCCGTTCTGGTGTTCCTCGACGCGGATGCCGCCCTCGCCGATCTTGTAGCGCGAGGTGATGACCTTGGCTTCAATTGTGTTCTGATCCCAGGTCGTGACGCGGATGTTGGCGTCGGAAGTGTCAATCCGCAGGTCGGGCTTGCCGGTGAGGTTGTACGTCTTCGACCATTCGTCGGCCGATGCTGGCAGCGCGGCCGCCAGGCCGAGAACGAAGATGGCGAGTGCTATGCGTTTCATGAAAGCCTCCTCGGCGGGCAAGCACACTTCCGCCCAGCCTGTTAGACGGGATTACGTGCGAATGGTGAGGTTAGTTCCATGGAAAACGGTCCGGCTATGTTGGCCTTGTCCCGACATACGCCATCCGGATCAGAGTCCGCTCCGAAAATGGCAGGTATAGCAGGGCGGCGCTGGCTGCGAAAGCCGGGCCCAAGCCGATCTTTTCCATGAGCAAGAACGGCGCTACTGCCCACAACTGGTCGAGTGCCAGCACGATTGGGAATATCTGGCGAAATTTCTCGCCCAGGCGCTGGTAGTCGAAGCCCACCGCCGACATCAGGTAGCAGCGCAGAGGAATCCCCACGCCTGCTGTCACCATGACGGCGCCGGCGAGGGCAGTCGCACCCCATAGGGGAAGGAACGAATCCGCGATGCCCTGGATTGCATGCAGGCGAAAGAGCGCCGCGAGATAAAAGCACAGGTACATCACTTGAATCAGGGCGAAGAGTCCGCGGGTGATCGCGCGGTGCGGGATGGGGACTTCGAGTTCCGGATGCAGGATGACAGAAGGGGGCCCCGGGGTGGCGGTTCTGGTCGGAGCGGAATCAGCGTTGGCGGATGTTGCATCGTTCGGCACGTTACTCTGGACTTCGTTCTGTACTGGGGCGATGAAGCGGTATCCGCGGCGGGCCAGCGTCTCGACGTAGCGCGGGCTCGAGGCGGAATCGCCCAAGGCCTCGCGGACCTTGTTGATGGCCGTGTTCAGGCTGTGGTCGAAGTCGACGAAGGTGTCGGAGGGCCAGAGCTTCTGCTGCAGTTCTTCGCGCGTCACCACGTCTCCCGCGCGTTCCAGTAGAAGCGCGAGCACCTGGAAGGGCTGTCCCTGGAGGCGCAGCTTCACGCCGCTCTTGCGCAGTTCGCCCGCACTGAGATCGAGCTCGAACACTCCGAAGCGGGCGACTCTGCTGTGGTTCTGCGGCACGACGCCGTAGTGTAGCAGGTGTCCGGGGCAGCGTCTTGTGGAGCACCTCGCGGCAACTTCTTTGCCGCGGATACACGCGGATTTCTTGGATTCATTTTGTGGTTTTTCAATCCGCGTGACCTAGGCATATCCGCGGAAATGAAGTTGCTCGCGCGCTACAATATGCGCGTGCCCGATACTGCCCCCCAGGACGATCACAAGCACCACCGCCACGCCGTGTACGCGTCGGAAGCGACGGGGCTGCTGCTTATCGCGTTTTTGTTGCTGGTTCTTACCCTGGTTCGCTACTGGCACGACATTCACTGGAGCCTGCGCTGAACGTGGGCCCAGCTCCCCACGAGATCGCAACTTCCGAAGCGCTGCTGGTGGTGATCCTTGGCCCGACGGCCAGCGGAAAGACGGCGCTGTCTCTGGCGCTGGCTGAGAGGTTCGGGGGCGAGATCGTCAACTGCGATTCCGTCGCAATGTATCGCGAGTTTGACATCGGGACGGCGAAGCCCACTCCAGCGGAACGCGCGCGCGTGCCTCACCATCTCTTCGATTCCGTTGACCCTACGCAGGAGATGACCGCGGGCGAATATGCCCGGCAGGCGCGGCATGTGCTGGCAGAAATCAAGTCTCGCGGTCGTCTGCCGATCGTCGTCGGCGGCACGGGACTGTACTTGCGCGCGCTGCTCGACGGACTCTTCCCGGGCCCGCAGCGTTCGGAAGAATTGCGTGAGCGCCTGCGTGAGCGCGCGTCGGCCCGCGGGCCAGACTATCTCCACCGAATTCTTCGGCGTCTCGATCGTGCGGCTGCTGAAAAGATCCACGCGAACGACACGCCCAAGCTGATCCGCGCCATCGAGGTCTGCCTGGCGTCTCGACAGAAGATGAGCGAACTCTGGCAGCAGGGGCGTGAGCCGCTACGTGGCTTCCGCGTTCTGCGTTTGGGCCTCGATCCCGACCGTGCCGCGCTCTACGATCGAATCAACCAGCGCGCATTTCAGATGTTCGAAGGCGGACTGATCGAGGAGACGAAAAAACTGCTTGAGAGGTACGGTTCGACTGCTCGGCCGCTGGCGTCTCTCGGATACAAGCAAGCGGTTCAACTCCTGCGTGGCGAACTCACGCGCGAGCAGGCGCTGCAAGGCGCTCAGCAGGCACATCGCAACTTCGCCAAGCGCCAGATGACCTGGTTCCGCCGCGAGCCGGAAGCAACCTGGATGAAGGGCTTTGGTGACGACGTGCAGATTCAGCAGGAGGCTCTGCGGTGCGTGGGCGCTAAGCGTTAGAGGAATGCGTAGTGGGGACAGCGCCCTCTGGTGTCTGTGGAGCGGAACTCCAACCGGGGCTTGCCGATACTTTTTTTAACGGTGAGAGGCATCGGGCCTTCGGCCCGACGGACAGCCGAGGGCGGCTGCCCCCACATGGACGACGGGACCGCCCAAGGCCTTTTCTTCTGCTATCGTTCCTCTTATGCCACGAATCTTTCCTGCCATATTTCTTGCCCTGACGCTGACCCTGCCCACGTTCGCGAAAGACAAGCACCCGCGCCCGGCTGCTATCAGTGCGGCGCGGTCTGACAAGTGGGCGGAGAAGACACTCCGCAAGCTCACGGTCGAAGAAAAAATTGGGCAGGTCTTCATGATCTGGTGCCGGGCCAGCTTTCTCAACGTGGAAGCGCCCGAGTATTTGCAGTGGCGCGAGGACATGCAGAAATACCACGTGGGTTCGTTCGCCATGACGGTCCACGTCGATGGGCCGTTCCTTCTGCGCAGCGAGCCGTACGAGGCCGCTGAGTTGTTGAACCGGCTGCAGCGCGACTCGAAGTTGCCGTTGCTGTTCGCGGCGGATTTCGAGCGCGGAGTAACCACGCGGCTGCAGGGGACGACCAACTTTCCGCACGCGATGGCGTTTGGCGCTGATGGCAAGATGGAAGACGCCGAGACTTTCGGCCGCATTACGGCCCAGGAGGCTCGGGCTGTCGGCGTTCACTGGAATTTCTTTCCTGACGCCGATGTGAATTCGAATCCGGCCAATCCCATCATCAACACGCGCTCGTTTGGAGAGGATCCGAAGCAGGTCGGCGATCTGGTCACGGCCTACATCAAGGGAGCGCACGAGGCCGGAATGCTGACGACGGTGAAGCACTTTCCCGGCCACGGTGACACCGCGACCGATTCGCATCTCGGCGTTGCCAGCGTGAACGTTGACCGTGCCCACCTGGACTCGATTGAACTTCCGCCGTTCCGCCAGGCCATTGCTGCCGGAGTCGATTCGGTGATGGTGGCGCACGTTACCGTCCCCGCACTCGATGCCGATCCCAACCACGTCGCGACGATCTCGCCGGCGGTGGTTACCGATCTGCTCGAAAAGGAGCTTGGATTCAAAGGGCTCATTGTGACCGACGCGCTCGACATGGCGGGGCTGACGCATCTTTTTGCCAACAATATTGGCCGTGCCGCAGTCGAGGCCTTCAAGGCCGGGAACGATTTGTTGCTGATTCCGGCCGACCTGGGGGCATCGTACGAAGCCATGCTCAAGGCGGTCCGGTCGAGAGAGATTTCACGCGAGCGTCTCGACCACTCCGTCCTCAAGATCCTGAAAATAAAGGGATCTCTGGGCTTGGACAAGACCCGCACGATCGATCTGAGTACCATTGCGGCTTCTGTCGGCAAGCCCGAAAACATCGCGTTTGGGCAGCAGGTCGCCGATGCCGCAATCACCCTGGTGCGCGACAACAGCAAGGTCCTCCCGCTGAAATCGAAGGGAACCACCAAGGGCGGACTTCCGTATACCACTAGGGAGGAGACCCACAACCAGGTTGTGGCCGTCCTCTTTTCCGACGACGTGCGTACGGATTCCGGCCGCGCGTTCGGGCGGGAGTTCCGCGCACGCATTCCGGACGCTCACGTGATTTATGTGGATCCCCGCATCGCAGCTGGCATGAGCGATGAAGTCCTGAAGGCAGTCGACGAGGCACAGACCGTGGTGGCAGCAGTTTATGTGATTCCGACGGCAGGCAAGATCGGCAACTCGGTGGGGATGGCCGATGCCACCGGCACGTTGCTGCAGCAAGTGCTCGACCATGCTGCGGAGAGAACCGCGGTGGTTGCCATGGGGAATCCGTATCTGGCGAGCGATTTTCCGAAGATCGAAAATTATATGTGTACGTTTTCCAACGCGACCGTCTCGGAAGTGGGCGCGATCAAAGCGCTGTTCGGGGAGATTCCGATTCGCGGGCATCTGCCGGTCACGATTCCGAACGTCGCCCAGCGCGGCGCGGGCATTGAGCGCCCGGCGCAAGTCGCCGATGGAGGGTCTCCCAGTGCGCAGAACTAGGGTTCAGGCCATTTGCCTGTTTGCTTTGGGGTTCGCGGTCTTGACCACTCTGCTCCTGCCCGCCTGCAGCGTGAACGTTAAGAAGCAGAAAAATGGGGAAGACAAACAGGTCGATATCAGCACGCCGGTCGGCGGTATCCACGTAAGCAAGGATGCGGACGCGGCTGATGTTGGACTGGCGGTTTATCCCGGTGCCCGCCTGAAACAGAAAGATTCCGATGGCAGCGACAAGAGCGCCAACGTGAATATCTCGGGATTCGGCTACGGGTTGAAAGTCGTTGCCCTGGAGTATGAGTCCGACGATTCGCCCGCGAAGCTCGTCGCCTACTACAAGGACCAGCTCAAGAAATACGGAAGCGTTCTGGAGTGCCACACTCACCACCTCGACGTGAATACGGATATGAAGGACTCAGGACACGGCTCACATGAGCTGACTTGCGAGGGAGCGAGTGGCAACAACACCGAACTGAAAGTCGGCACCAAAGAGAATCAGCACATCGTGGCGGTTGAGCCCGAGGGAAAAGGCTCCAGCTTCTCGCTGGTATACGTCCGCACGCACGGCAAGGACGCGGACATTTAATCGCAGTTGCTTAAAAGGAGACCATTCCATGTTTCGTCATCTGACTTTCGCACTTGCCCTGGCACTAGCCCTGACGTTGCCGACCTTCGCACAGGATTCCGACACCAAAGACAAGAACTTCGACGTGCGCAGCTCCGTCGGCGACCTGCACATCGGCAGCGACGCGGACGCGCGCAAGATTGGACTGCCGCTCTATCCGGGTGCGCGCCTCAAGTCTGACGATAAGAACAGTAATCAGGCCAATCTGAGCGTGGTGACTGACGCATTCGGCATGAAGCTGGTGGTCGCTAACTACGATTCCGACGACGCCCCTGCCAAGGTCATCGACTTCTATCGCGACAAGCTGAAGAAATATGGCAAGGTCATCGAGTGCCACTCCTCGAAGCATGGCGGCGACGTCGAAGTGCATGACGGCAAGGATTCCAAAGATAGCAAGGAACTGAAATGCGACGACAACTCGGGCCCGGTCACCGAGTTGAAAGTCGGCACGGAAGACAACCAGCACCTGGTGGCCATCGAGCCCCGCGATGCGAGCAAGGGATCGACGTTTGCTCTGGTCTATGTTCATACTCGGGGCAAGCGTGGAGAAATCTAGGGCGGGTCGATGTTTTGCAATAGGGAACGATCTGCAGTCGACCAGTTCAACAAGGTGTCGATGCGTATCAGGGCTTCGCTTCAGCGGTGACCGCCGGCATAGACGTAGCAAGCTACGTCTCTACGATTAGCTGATAGAACTCACTATGCAGCGCGAAAGGGCTCTTCCTTGCCTCCGGCGGCGCTGTGCGGTACTTTCTAGAGGCCAGCCTGTCTCGAATCTCCAATGGAACAGCCTTGCTACAAGTGCGGACAAACCGTGGACGAGGGCGTTGTCTTCTGCCCGCACTGCTCAGCTCCACAGATTCGTGTCGTGATTGCAGAACCCGCACCGTCCATCGTTCCGTCTGACGCCGCCGTCGCGGAGCAAGGGTCTGCAAGCCTGCCGGCGTCGCAGACTGTCCCGGTCTTGGCTGTGCCCATGCGGTGGTCTCGGGCCGTGCAGCCATGCGCACTGGCGGCGCTCATTGCATCGGTCGCGATG
>JADGNQ010000208.1 GCA_017883385.1 Candidatus Sulfotelmatobacter sp. | reverse complement strand
GATTTCGTCGCGCATGGCAACGACTCGTCGAGGAAGCGCAGGCGGGGCGGGCTGGGCTGAGGCTTCTGCACTTCTACGGGAGCTTCGAGTTGAAAGAGAATTGCTCAGCAAGCCGAAATCTCCAACGCTCCTGCGGCATAGTTTCCCGGGGCGGGTCACTAAATGGAGAAGTCACATTTCTAATGGACCTATTCTGGTGAGCAGGTCATCCCGTTTCGCAGTGGGCTCGTGCCGTGATGTACAGGCACTCACCCTGATCCGTATAATGGCGCGTCTTCTAAGACGTTCTCGATAGGAGCGGTGTCTCCATGCCATACCCACGTACCTGTGCCTTGTTCAGGGTGGTCTTTTTCTTTTCGCTGCTCGCACTTGCCGCGTCTACCGCGCATGCCCAACAACAGGCTGCCGGCCAAACGCTGCCTTACATGAATCCGGCGCTGCCGGTGGACCAGCGCGTGAAGGACCTGATCGGCCGCATGACCCTGGAAGAAAAGGTTTCGCAAATGCGGGATCACTCGCCGGCCATTCCGCGCCTCGGGGTACCCAAGTATGACTGGTGGAACGAGGGTCTGCATGGAGTCGCATTTGCCGGGTATGCCACGAACTTTCCGCAGGTGATTGGAATGGCGGCGACCTGGGACACGGACCTCGTGCATGCGATGGCGCAGACGACCTCGACTGAGGCGCGCGCCAAGTACAACCAGGCCATGCGCGACGATGACCACGAGATGTTTTTCGGCCTCACGTTCTGGGCGCCGAACGTCAATATCTTCCGCGATCCCCGGTGGGGGCGTGGCCAGGAGACCTATGGCGAGGACCCGTTTCTTACCGGACAGATGGCGGTTGCCTTTGTCTCCGGAATGCAGGGCGACGATCCGAAATATTTAAGAGTAGTTTCCACTCCGAAGCACTATGCGGTACACAGCGGCCCCGAGCCCCTGCGCCACGGATTCAATGTCGATGTCTCGCCGCATGATCTGGAAGACACGTATTTGCCAGCGTTCCGTGCGGCCGTAACTGGAGCGCATGCCCAGTCGGTAATGTGCGCCTATAACGCGATTGACGGCGCTCCGGCGTGCGCTAACACCATGCTTCTGCAGGACCACCTGCGCGATGCATGGCACTTCGATGGCTACGTGGTCAGCGATTGCGCCGCCGTCGCCGACGTGTACACCGGTCATCACTACGCGCCTGATATGGCCCGCGCGGCGGCGGCCGCGGTAAAGGCCGGGACCGATCTGGAGTGCGGATACGGTAAAGGCCAGGCTTATCCTGCGCTGGTGCAGGCGGTGCAGCAGAAGTTGATCACCGAAGCTGAGCTCGACATCGCGCTCACGCGCCTTTTTCGCGCGCGTTTCGAACTCGGGATGTTCGATCCCCCGTCAAGTTACACCTACGGTCGGATTCCTTTCAGCGAGGTCAATTCACCTGAGCATCGGCAGCTTTCGCTTAAGGCAGCGCGGGAGTCGATGGTTCTGCTGAAGAATGCCGACCATGCGCTTCCCTTGAAAGCCGGAATTGCGAGCATCGCCGTGGTCGGCCCGACGGCCGAACTGGTGCAGTCACTGCAGGGCAATTACAACGGGCCTCCACCGTCGCCAGTCTCCCCGCTGGCTGGAATCGAAAAGCGGTTTCCGTCGGCCCGCGTTGCGTATGCCCAGGGGTCGAGTCTGGTAGAAGGTTTTGCCATGCCGATTGAGCACACGGCATTGCATCCTGCCAGCGGTTCTGGCGATGGACTGACGGGTGAATACTTCAGCAACAAAGATTTCAACGGCACACCGGTGCTTACACGCACCGACCGCAGCATCAACTTCAACTGGGACAAGGTCGTTCCGGTGGCGGGCCTGCAGCGCAATAACTACTCCGTGCGATGGAGCGGCACCTTTACTCCGCCGGGGCCCGGAGAGTACAAGCTCGGAGTTCGAATCAACTACTGCTACGCCTGCGAAAACGCGGAGGGGTTCCGGCTTTACCTGGACGGCAAACTACTTGTCGCCAGCAATGAGAAAGGCACTCCTGAAAGGGGTGCGGTGACCGATGAAGCGGTCCACTTCAGTGACACGAAGCCACATCAAATTCGCCTGGAATACCTCCACGGCACCGGTAGTGGCGGCATCGACCTCACGTGGCAGGCACCGGCGGCGGTGTTGCGGGATGAAGCAGTGAAAGCTGCGCGGCAGTCGGATGTAATCATCGCGACGGTAGGTCTTTCACCTTCCCTCGAAGGCGAGGAGATGCCGGTGAAGCTGGAGGGCTTCAGCGGAGGCGATCGGACCAGCATCGATTTGCCGAAAGTGCAGGAAGATCTGCTGAAGGCGCTGGCCGCTACGGGCAAGCCGCTGATCGTTGTGCTGCAGAACGGCAGCGCGCTGGCGGTGAATTGGGCGCAGGAGCATGCGAACGCGATCCTCGAAGCCTGGTATCCGGGCGAAGAGGGTGGAACGGCGATCGCCGAGACGTTGGCTGGCGACAATAATCCAGCGGGGCGCCTTCCATTGACGTTCTATTCGTCCCTCAGCCAGGTGCCGAAGTTTGAGGACTACTCGATGAGCGCGCGCACGTACCGGTATTTTGACGGCAAGCCGCTCTACGGTTTCGGATACGGACTCAGCTACACGACATTTGCGTACAGCAATGTCAAAGTTCCATCGCAGCTAAAGGCAGGTGAATCCCTTACCGTAACTGGGGATGTGAAGAACACCGGGAGCATGGCGGGAGATGAGGTCGTCGAACTTTATCTCAGTCAGCCGAAACAGTTCCAGACGCCGATCCGAGTGCTGGCATCGTTCCAGCGAATCCACCTCGAGCCAGGCCAGTCGGCGCACGTTAGCCTGGCGGTTGATCCGCGCTCACTGGGGCAAGTCGATGCGAAGGGGAACCGTGTGATTGTCCCCGGAGACTACGTCGTGTCGTTAGGCGGTTCGCAACCAGGCGAGTCGGCGTCGATTCAAACCGCGAAGTTCAGGGTCACGGGAAAGGCTGAGCTTCCCAAGTAGATCACGCGGAAAACATACCGGGCACTCTCCGGCTAACAGAGAGTGCCCGGTTGTTCTTCCGCTACTGTAAGGACCTAATCCATCCAAAGCGCGCTGGTAATGATGCGCGGATAGTAGCGGCTGGCCTTGCCTTCCCCCGACACGATCTGGTCGCAACATGCCCAGTAGGAGCTTCCTTCCGTCTGCCACTTGACGTGAGCGGCATCGGCCGCGCGAAAGATCTGTGCCACGGCCGGATCCTGGTCGAGATGAAATACCTTCCGCGTCACGTGCATGAAGATGGAAATCTTACTCATCCAGGAGTTGTTGCTGGTCGAGGACAGCTTGATTCCGCCGTCCGCAAACGAGTTGCGGCGCTCGGCGTCGAGCAGCAGCTTGCGGGTGTGCTCTTTCAGGGCGTCGTACATGCGCTTCTCCGACGGCGTTCCGAACACTTCGTCCAAGGTCCCTGTCACCCATCCGGTTTTTACGAAGTACAAGGGATACGCGCAGCCCTCGACAGCCGGCAGAATGCGCGAGTTGTAACCCGGATTTCCCTTTTCGAAGATTGCCGGCAGCACGCCGTCCACGGCCTGGCCGGCGACAACTCCTGCCACCTTAATGGCCAACTCCTCCGACCGTCTTTGATTGGCCTTCGTGCCCAGATCGCGGAAAAGCAACGCCAGTGCTCTGTAACTCGCCCAGCTCTTTACCGCGATATACACGTTATTGCGCGTCTGAGCCAGAGAGTGGTCGAGCGAGTCGTAGGTCGTGATCTCCTGGCCGCCCGCACATTTTGTACTGTCGTACTGGGCGAAGCCGACATCGCCGCTGCGGTTGACCATGCTTTCCAGGCACGCCTCAATCACGTGCTGGTTGTCCTTGAGCCACTTGATATCGCGTGTCTTCGCCACGTAACACGCGGCCACGAGAATCCAATTGCAAAGTTGCTCCTGGGTCATATAGCTGAAGCAACCTGTGAGGTTCGCTAGTTCGTAGCTGCTGTGCCCCTTGGGCGAGAAGTTGTTATGGGCCCCCATATCATGGCAGAAGCTCAGCCCACCCGGTTTCCTGTCATAGGGACGGTTCAGTTGCGCCTCATCGGGCGGGGGTGGCGCCTGTGAGGGATCGATTTGAGCGGTGTGAGCAGCCATTGCAGCGTCAGCTTTATAGACCTTGACCTCGTCGGTGTAGCTGTAGCGCTGCACAAAGGCGTCAAGCAGGTTTTTTACCAGCCACGGATTGTGGTCAAGTTCCCAGAACACATGATCGACCGCGAGATCGAGAGTGTTCATCATGCAGTATTCGCCTTCGTTCACGACCCATAACGGTTGACCCTCGACCTCCAGCAACTGCGTGCTTCCGTAGTAACTGTGCGTTGCGTGCGCGATGATGAAGCGCTGATCATCGGAGAGCCTCGCGGAATCAAGTTTCTGATCGAGCGCCTCAGCCTGCGCCTTCAAATCGGCAGCCCGATCAAGCGCCGTCTTCAGTACGTCAGCCAATCCCTTGTAGTAGCGCGTGTACAAATAACGGCCGTCCAGTCCGTTCGTTTGGAAGCCTTCCAGAAACGATCCCAGTGCGATCACCAGTCCGTACTTTTTTCCCGGCGGGACCTCAAAGCCAAATCCGGGGCACGACCCAAGCAAATGGACTGGGTTGTATTTCTCACGCACGCCGTCACTTGCCGACCAGCGCATAAACACAAAGGGGTCTATCGGCGCCTTCGTTCCTTTTTCGTTTGAAGTAAAGTCGAACAACTCGGCCGCACCGCCCGCCTCGCGACGGAAGGCGAATCCCAATCGCCCCGTTCCGAGGTTATCTTCGAGAATCCGCGTACCCGGACGTGCATGATTCAGCGCAAACATCGCGGTCTTGGTGGTCGTGCCCCTGGTGTTATCGAGCGTGAGTCGAGCCACAACCGCGGGCAGCAATCCCTTCCTCATCTGCTGCTCGGAGTCCTTCGCCGGGTCGGGAATCGGGCCAAATGGCGAGTAGATCGTGAACGTCAATCCACCGGCCCGCCATTCGTCCGTGCACCAACCGTACGATCTCTCAAATTCGCCAGCCTTGAAAGGCTCGGCATCGGGCTTGACGTTTTGCTCCGCAGGGCCCGCCTGCTCGACTAAGAACGCGTCGGCGGCGCGGTTCACCGCTCCCACATAAAACGGCAGGCACTTCAGAGTGGCATCGGAGTGACGATCACCGTCCTTATATCCAATGAAGATCTCCTGGTCCCCCGGTTGCCCGATCTGCAATCCGATACCGCCACGAGTTCCAAAGTTCCCGCAGGTGAAGCTCATGAACGCTCCCATGGGCGAGTTCTGAGCGTTGAAGCTGACGTGATAGGAGAGCGGAGCGCGTCTAGACATGGGATTTCCTCGTAAATGCTAGTTGAGCCGAATGTAATGACCGAATTGCCCTTGTACGCTGGCGATAATCTTCCTGTCAAGGAGTGCGAGACACGCACACATGGTCGTCGCGTGGCGTCATCGTGCGATTTGATCTTCAGATTAGACTGCATTCGGAAATCGCGCGACTCCGGGCACCGCCCGGGTGAGTCATATCACGGTTCATGTCGGGGTGGTGTGATACAGTTCGGCGTTTGAATGAATTCAATCTGTGCGACACGTTCTTACGGACGTCAAGCACGTGGTCGAACCGGGTGAGTTTGCGATCATGGTCGGCAGTCCACGTACGATGCCGATCTCCAGAAAGTGGTGGTGCACGCCGGCTAGTCGACGATTGCATGAGGCTGGCGTTCAAGCTGACGCGCTGGTGCGTCGGGAACAATGAGGAAAGGATGATTCAGAAACTCTCGATCGGCGAAAAGGTTGGCTATTCTCTGGGCGACATGGCCGCTAATTTTGTCTTCCAGGCCATGCTCGCCCTGCAACTGGACTTCTACACCCACACCTTTGGCCTTACGGCGGCGCAGGCAGGAACCCTCTTCCTTGTCGTCGGCTTGGCAGTCGCTTGCCTCAACCCCGTCATGGGCGTGATTGCGGACCGCACCAACACGAGATGGGGCAAGTTCAGGCCCTGGCTGCTGTGGACGGCACTGCCTTTTGGCATCATTGGCGTCCTTACTTTTACGACTCCCAATATCAGTCCGGCCGGCAAGATCATCTATGCCTGGACCACCTACATCCTGCTTAGGGTGATCTATACCGTCAACAATGTGCCGTACGCGTCGCTGACGGCGGTCATGACCACTGACCCCGACGAGCGGACCAGCATCTCGTCGTACCGCCAGATCGCTGCCAATTCCGCCGGTTTCATCGTAGCCAGCCTCGCCATTCCAATGGTCAAGTTCTTCGGTCACGGCGATGACGCTCTCGGTTACCAACTTACGATGGGTCTCTTGTCCGCCGTGAGTGTCGTTTTCTTTGTCATTGCCTTCCTGGTTACAAAAGAGCGCATCCAGCCCGATCCGCAGCAAAAGACCTCTCTTGGCCAGGACCTCAAGGACCTGTTCCAGAACCGTCCGTGGATCGTGTTGTTTCTCGCCACGTTGTTTTACTTCATGGCCATCCTGGTGCGCGGCAACGTGATGCTGCCCTATTTCCGATTTGTAGCCGGCAACGTGGACCTCTTCTCCTGGTTCAATGGGTTTGGGCTCGCCTCTTTACTGCTAGGGGTTGCCTGCTCTACCGCAGTGTCGGTCCGGGTAGGTAAGCGCCAGCTGTTTATCGCGAGTATGGTTCTGGCGGGCGTCTTCAGTGTTGTGCTGCTCGTGATTCCGCCGAGCGCTACAGTTCCCATCATCGGGGCTGAGGTGCTTCGTCAATTTTCCTTCGGCCTGTCAGGGCCCATTCTGTGGGCAATGATGGGAGATGTCGCTGACTACGGCGAATGGAAGACGGGCCGCCGGGCCAGCGGTACGGTGACTTCAGCGGTGGTATTTGCTCTATGGGCGGGTCTCGCACTGGGCGGCGCCATCGCAGGCTGGCTCTTGTCCTTCTATGGTTTTGTTTCCGAGGCTGCGGTGCAGTCGGCGCACGCGCAGTCGGGCATCCTGTTGACCGCGAGCGTTTACGCGGGACTGGCCTTCTTCGCTACCGCGGCATGTTTGTTCTTCTATCCCATCACAAGAGAAGTCAACCTGGAGATTGCCAATGAGTTGGCTGAACGGCGCAAGAAGTTCGCTTCTTAGGCGAACACGTACGTCGGAATCGCCTTTTCG
>JADGNQ010000069.1 GCA_017883385.1 Candidatus Sulfotelmatobacter sp. | reverse complement strand
TCCGAGCCGTGGCATTTCTGACTGCGTGTAGTGTGGCCTTGTGGCTGGAACTGGTAGGCGCGGCAGGAATCGAACCTGCAACCGCCGGATTAGAAATCCGATGCTCTATCCGTTTGAGCTACGCGCCCCTCTTTGGGCTAAATCACTGATCTGGTTGGGTTCATGCAATGCTGCTGCTTTCGCCTCTTCACCATTGACTTCGCGTTCGCTGTTCCATTCCTGCGCCGTAGTTTTCCCTGTTGCGCCTTCTGATCCAGCGTTGCCGCAGCTTACACCCAGTCTTTCTCCCCCACGATATTGTAGCGATCAAGCACCGGGCGTGTCTTCCAGTCGCCGTAGATTTCGACATCCAGCTCGTCGGAGCTCGTGGATCAAGAGGCTAACGTAGTGCTGGTCGCTGCACCCTATCAGCCTCCGCTCGAAAGCGGTCAGCAGGGCGGAGACGGTGCGAATGGGCGAGTGTACGGGTTGGGAAGAGGACAGGCTGTTTAGGGATGAGCGAGCCTGCGGTGGCAAGGTTGCAGGCTTTCGTATCCCAGACAATCGCTCAGTATTATCTTGCTGCTTCTGAGGTTGGTGCGCCGCAGCAGAATGCGGATTGGTCTATTGAGGCAGATTCCCTGGTCTGCGCGCAGAACTCGATCACCTTCCCACATTGCTTCTGCGAAGCGCCTTTCAAGGGCTTGCGGAAAATCGTAGGTACGTAAAACTCAATCGTTTTCCCCATAACTGTCTCCTTCACGCTTGTGCATCTCTGTGACGGGCCGCAATAGCCATATCCACCCGGAACTACAGCGTATTCGACTTGCACAGCCGGAGTCTGAGCAAAACTGCTCCACAGACAGGGCATACCATCAGTCCCGTGACATGGGGACTGGCGGGCGGAGACAGAGTCGGCGCAGGAGCGCCTACGCCGGCGCTGTACGGCGCGGTGGAGCAACCAACTTCCGCCCATGCCCCCCCGGTTTCGTTTACAGTATCCAGGTTGATCCAGACCGTGGGCAGATCGCCGCACGCTGGGGACGCCCGCCACAAGAATGCGGTATCTGTGAACCGCGGTCGAGTTGCGGTAAAGGAGGGACAATGAAGAATCAGCTTCGGTCTCGCAACTTCCTAGAGGGCTCGGTTACGCGGCGCAAATTCCTGGGGCAGTCGGCCGCGGCGGCGATTGGTTTCTCGATCGTTCCGCGTCGGGTGTTGGGCGGCGCAGGCTATGTTCCGCCCAGCGACAAGATCAATATCGCGTTCATCGGCGTTGGCGCTCAGGGTTTACGCGTCATGCTTCATTTCTTGCGAGAGCCTGACGTGCAGGGTATCGCGGTCTGCGACTCCAATAAATCGGGCGCGAATTATCCGCAATGGGACACGCATGAGTTCTGCAAATCCGTCCGCAACCTGCTCGGCGTCAACAGCGGCTGGGACTGGCTCAGTCCCGACCAGCCCATCCAGTTGAGCCATACTCTCGCGGTTGCCGGCGGCGTGGCCGGGCGCGAGCCCTGTCAGAAAATCGTCGACGGATATTACGGCACGCAGCAGCGCTCCGGCCAATATCACGGCTGCTCGGCCTACACCGACTTCCGCGAGTTGCTTGAGAAGCAGAAAGACCTGGACGCCGTGGTCGTGTGTACCACCGACAACCTGCATGCCGCCATCTCCGCTGCCGCGATGAAGAAGCGCAAACATGTTTTCTGCCAGAAGCCTTTGACCCACACCATCTACGAAGCGCGACGCATCGCCGAGATCGCAAAGGAAACTGGTGTGGCCACTCAAATTGCCGTTGGCAACCAGGCCTCCGAAGCCACCCGCCTGCTCTGTGAATGGATTTGGGACGGCGCCATTGGGCCGGTGCGGGAGGTCCACAACTGGTCGAGCCGTCCTTTCTGGCCCCAAGGTGTCGAACGCCCCAAGGAATCCGAAGCCGTGCCCGGAGGTTTGGATTGGGACCTCTGGCTCGGCCCAGCGCCGGAGCGTCCCTTCCATCACGCGTACTTGCCGTTTGTGTGGCGCGGGTGGGCCGACTTCGGTTGCGGCGCCCTGGGCGACATGGGCTCCTACAGTTTCGACACAATTTTTCGCGTCTTGAAGCTGGAAGCGCCGTTGAGTGTGGAATCGAGTTCCAGCGACCGCTACGACGAGACCTACCCGCTGGCCTCGATCATTCACTATAACTTCCCGGCCCGCGGTGACATGCCCCCGGTGAAATTCACCTGGTACGACGGCGGTCTAAAGCCCTCCCGCCCGGACGAACTCGAAGAAACTCGTCCCCTGAAGGGCGACGGCGAAGAAGAGGAAGGCCTGCTCTTCGTCGGAGACCGGGGCAAGATTCTCTGTTCCTTTAACGGAGGTAGTCCCAAGCTCATTCCTCAAACAAGAATGGACAGCTACAAGCAGCCGCCAAAAACGCTGCCAAGGTCGCCCGGCAACGAACGCGAATGGCTCGATGCCTGCAAGGGAGGCAAGACTAAGCCGGGCGGGAATTTCGAATTCGAGGGCCTCGTCACCGAGACCTTGCTCCTGGGCAACGTCGCGAGTCGCATGGGACAAAAACTCACCTGGGACCGTTCCAACCTGAAGGTCAACTCCGACGTGGCTCAGAAGTTCGTGCAGCCGGAACGACGACGCGGATGGGAACTGTAGGCAAGAAGACATCGAAAGAATCGCTCTGGAAGCCGCGAAGCGGCGAAAGAATGCAGCCCACGGCGCAAGCCGTGGGAAGAGCTACAATGCGTTCGTTCGCGTAGCGCGTAAGGAGGCGTCCATGTCCGCAATTTCAAGAAGAGAATTTCTCAAGAGCGCGGCCACCTATACTGCCGCAGCTGGCTTTCTTTCCGCGGGTGCGATCGAGCTCCGCGCCGATCCTCTCGGAATGCCCATCGGATGCCAGACGTGGCCCGTCAGGGAAATGCTCGCTAAAGATTTTCCCGGCACGATCAAACAGCTTGCCGACGCCGGATTTCAGACGATCGAGCTGTGCTCGCCGTACGGTTATTCCGACTATGGTTTCGGAGGCCTCGCCAAATACAAAGGCGCAGAGCTTCGCAAGATTCTGGCCGACGCAGGCGTCAGTTGTGTGAGCTCTCACTTCGGCATCGAAGAACTCCGCAAAGATCAGGAGCGCTCGATCGCCTGGGCGAAAGATGTCGGCCTGACACAAATGCTCGTTCCAAGCCTCGGCGGGCCCGAAAATCCGACGATGGACGATGTCAAACGCGCCGCCGACGAATACAACAAAATGGCCGAGCAAGCGGCCAAGGCCAGCATCCAGCAGGGCCTTCACAACGAGGGCTTTGAGCTCTCGACGGTTGACGGCAAGCGGACCTATGACCTGTTGCTGGGCCTTCTCGATCCCAAGCTGGTCAAGTTCCAGTTCCAGGTTTCCACCATCAGCCGCGGTTATGACGCCGCTGAGTATTTCACGAAGTACCCCGGCCGCTTCATTTCCATGCATGTGCAAGGCTGGTCGGCGGAAACCAAGAAGATAATGCCGGTAGGACAGGACTCTCTGGATTGGAAGAAGATCTTTACCGCGGCAAAAGCAGGCGGCATAAAGAATTACTTCGTCGAAATGCACCTGGAAATGATGAAGGCCAGCGTTCTCTACATTCACAGTCTTCAGGTCTGACCGAGCTTGTGTGAGAACTTAAGATTGCGGACAAGGCAGTGGAATGAAATCACCAGGATTTCCGCCCCGGAGGGGCGTCTGACCATAGCCCGGCGCTTCCAGCGCCGGGGGAAAATGGGAAACCAGAGCGCGTCCCGGAGGGGACGCCTGAAGTTCTCACACAGACTCTGGCAGACCTGCTCCGTAGCTCACCACCGCGCTAAACTAGGGTGCGAATCGTACTCGCGCATGAGTCACGGGTTTCATGCAGTCGCGCGCCTTCCTGTAACGTGCCCGTCCTTTACTTGCCAGCCCACGCCAGCCCGTCGGCCCCTGGACCAGCGTCAATCAGCTTCTCCACCGTCCAGTCGGAAGTTCGGATCACCGCGATCTTGTGGCTGGCATCGCACGACACGTATGCAACCTGACCATCGGGGCGCACCAGAGCTTCCTGAGGCGCCGCGGGAACGTCGATCACCTGCGTCACTTTCATCGTGCCGAGATCCACAACCGCGACTTTGTTTGCCGTCCGCACGGCCACGACCAGCCAGCGGCCGTCTGGCGTCGGCGCAGTTCCATAGCCCAGGCCCGGCAACGGTATCCACGTCTTGATCTTGTTGCTCGAGGTATCGATCACCGCCAGCTGCGCCTTCGTCTGATCGGAGGTGAACACCAGCTTGCCGTCCGTCGACACCGCGATGCGCTGGATTTGCCCCGAGACCGGGATCACCGCCATCGTCTTCCGGTTCTCCATATCCAATACAGAGATTGTTCCCGGTCCAACATTAGCCGTGTAGCCGCGTTTTCCGTCCGGGGTAATCGCCAGCATGTGCGACTCTGGCTGCCCCGTAGGAATCGATCCCACAATCTTCAACGTGTGCGGATCAATCACGCTGATCGTCTTGTCGATCTCCGTCGTAACGTAAAGCAGCCCGTCCCTGGGACCAATGAGCGGACAATGCGGCCGCACTCCGTGCCCGAAATCCACGTTGCCAATCACCTTGCGGGATGCGATGTCGATCACGTCGATGTTGCTGCCGTCGGTGCCGGGTTTACCAACCCCGGAATTGCCGTAGATCGGCACGTAAGCGATCCGACCGTCGGGGGATGCGATCACCTCATGCCCGGTAGTTCCACCCTCGGCCACGGTTGCGACCTGTCGGCCCGCCTGCGGATCGACAATGCCCAGGGTCTGATCCGCTTTGTTGGCGACAAGCAGAACGGCATCCCGCGAAGCATCGGGAGAAGGAACTCCATAAGATACATTCATAGCCGAAAACCCCACCGCGAGCGGTAGAACAACGAGTGGTAGAGCAAACTGCAAGTATTTCATTCCCGATCTCCGTCTCTGGATCATCCGTGACAGTGAGAGTCTACATCAGGCAGCACGAATCACAACTCGTGCCTTTGGACGAACGCAATAAAGCCCGCAGCCGAGGTCGCCGGATGTCATTCCAGCGAGCTATTCCAGGAAGATAATGCCGCGCTGCAAGGCCACTGTGGCCGCCTCGGTGCGATCTTTCACTCCCAGTTTCTCCAGCACGTGGCTCACATGCAGTTTCACGGTGACCTCCGCGATACTCAGCGCGGCCGCGATTTCCTTGTTGCCCAAGCCTTTCGCCACCATGCGGAGAACCTCCAGTTCGCGGCTGGTCAGCGAGCGGTGGGACATGCGCGCTGCCAGCAACGGAGCCACCGTAGCGTCGAGGTATGACCGTCCGTGAAAGACTTCGCGAATGGCGCGCAGCAGTTCCTCGCGCATCGCGCTTTTCAGAATGTAGCCGCGCGCTCCGGCCTGCAGGGCACGGAAGACTTCCTCCTCTCCGGAATGAGTCGAGAGCATCAGGACGCGCGCCTCAGGAAATTCCTGGACAATCGCAGCCGTGGCCTCGGCGCCACTCGTGCCCGGGAGACGAACGTCCATGATGACGAGGCTGGGATAATGCTGGCGGTAGGCAGCCAGCGCAGCCTCGCCGTTTCCGGCTTCGGCCACCACCTCCATGTCGGATTCCACATTCAGAGAGGCAGACAGCCCCATCCGAATCATGAAGTGGTCATCCACGACCAGAATGCGTATGGGTTTTGAGCTCGGCATCAGAAATGAATTCTTTGTCGTGGCGAACTTCTACGGCAATGAGTGTGCCTCGTCCCGGCGTGCTGTCGATCCGCAAATGACACCCCAGAGACTCGGCGCGCTCGCGCATGTCGAGCATTCCAAAATGTCCCGCCGAACTCGAGTGGTCCGGACTGAAGCCGCACCCGTCGTCGCGCACCTGCAGTATCACTTTCTCCGGACTGTACTGCAGTTCAATTTGTATGGCAGAGGCGTGGCCGTGCTTGATGGCGTTGGCCACCGCTTCCTGGCCGATGCGCAGAAGATTCATTTCTACTCTGCCCGGCAACCGCACCGGCGTCCCACTGACATTCACGTCAAGTTTGGCCTCATCCCCAGGAATCAAAGGACGCACGATCTGGGTGAGCGCCGTGGGTAAATCGCCATGCTCCAGCAAGTCGCAACGCAAATCCCATACCGAACGGCGCGCCTCTACCATGCTGTGACGGCTCATGTTGCGAGCCGCATCGAGCGCTCGAAACGCTACCGGCGGCGCTTGCCGAAAGCAGTCCACAGCCAGATCCAGTTGCATCGTGATGCCTGCCAGTTCCTGCTCCAGCGTATCGTGTAACTCGCGCGCAATGCGGTTGCGTTCTTCCAGTACCGCCCCATGCTGAAGTTTTTGCCGGATGACGATCATCTGCTCGCGCATTTTGCGGCCCAGCACAAACATCCCGGCCAGCACCAGAAGCAGGATGCCGCTCAGGATTCCCAACAACCAGAGAGCACGGCGCAGGTTCCACCACGGGGGAGCACCGAGTACGGTTATGTCTTTCGCGGAACGTAACAGGATATGAAACGCCTGGGGAGTCGACCACAGTCCTCCGTTTCGCACCAGGCAAATGCCGGTAACCCGGAGTTTGCTATTCACGCGGCTCGACAGCAGCATGTCGAGTGGACTGTGGGGTTCAAGCGTAGCGTCGAAGGTGAATTGGTCCCGCTGCAGAAGTAGATGTTGACCGTCGGGGCGAGTTTCCAGTGAAAGCAGGGTGGCGTCGGCGGTAACCAGAGCTCCGTCGTACTGCTCCCAGGGCACGCTCAGGTCGAGCTTCACCGCTTCAGCCAGCGCGCCCGCACCGATCCGGTGAAAGACTGCGTCTTCGAGCACCGGCGCGGAATCCCCCACTGCCGGAAAGCCGATGACATCGACAACGTCGCCTACCGCCAGTGCGCTGTCCTGCTGCGTCAGAACCCGTAAACCCTTGCCGTGATCCTGGAGGAACAACGCCCGTCCATGCTGCTGATAGGTCACCACTCCTCGTATGCGCACTCGATGCTGTGCCGTTCCGCCCGGTGTAAAGCGCATGAGCGATGACACCGGCACCTCTTTGGCTTGCGCCTCGACCTTAATCAGCCGGAGGTCGGGAACGTAGAACAGCACCCCGATCAGTTGCCGCTGGTTGTTGAAGAGGCTGCCGCATACGCCCTCCACTAGAACTTCGCTGTCAATCCAGGAGGAAAAATCTTGATCGTGCGCAATCGGGATACGAACGGTGAAACGCCCCCCTCCAGAGGCCACCGTGAGTGCCAGGACGGTTTCACGCCATGAGGCGCGGTCGATGGACGCCGAGCGCACAATTCCACGGACTGCGGCCCACTGGCTGTCCTGCTGGCCACCAGCGACCTCGCTGAACGGGTAGGTGTGCGTGGCCGGCAGCATGCCCTTACCGATTACCCGAGTGCTCTGTTCCCGAATCACCGGAGCATACTTCCCGGGTCCGGTCATTCCCTCGACCTCGATCTCATCACCCCAGCGATGGTTGAACCTGGGAGATGCGTTGCCCTCCACGTAGATGCCCGCGGTTGCATCCTGAACAAAGAAGTCCGGCGATGGTACGTCGTCGGTGATTACGCCCCGGATCTTCACGGGATAACCGCGTGCCGCTTCTTCGGGAGTAAGCTGCCGGACCTCCTCCGCACGCGTAAGCAGTGGAAGAGTGGGCGGTGCAGTCTGCGCCCACGCGCCGCACCCGAACAGCGCCACAATCCCGGCCGATTGCAGTGCAGAGGCAAGAGTGTCGTGACTCCGCGAGTATCGTCGGACCGTTCGTCGGACCGTTCGTCGGAATAAGATCGATTCAGGCATAGCCAGACTCTTCGGTTCCCGGACCGGCCGGGTGCTTCGAACTGCGCGTCAGAGCAAGGATTCCGGCCGCTCCCGAGATTGCTATCTTACTCCGGTCGGCTGCGAAAGGCCTCAGTCGGTCTGTAGGCTAACTTGACTTTCCATTCCGGAAAAGAGAAAAAAAGAAGAGCAGCGAGCACAATCGATTTCAGCACAATAGATTTCAGTTGCATCTACCGCATGCAAAGTCTAAAGTGCTCAGTTTTGTGATGTTGGCATTGTGACGAGAGAGAAAATGTCCCCGGGTCCGCCAAGACGGGATTTCCTTGGATTATCGATCGCGCTTGCCGTCTGCCTCTCGTGTTCCGGCGGAAGTCACCCCACCACGCCGTTCGTTCCGTCCGGACCCACCGTGCAGGTGGTGGAGACCACCGGAGATCGCGCCCTGCTCTTGCAGTCGCAGCCCAGCGTAACCTTCGGATCGGGCGGCACATCCTCCAGTTTCGTAATCATCGTGAATCCTGCAACCACCTATCAGCAGATCGACGGCTTCGGCGCCTCGCTCACCGATTCTGCGTCCTGGAACGTCGCGAACCGGCTCACAACCGCACAACAGACTGCGCTGTGGCAAAGCCTGTTCAGTCCAACCGCCGGCATCGGCATCAGCTTCCTCCGCCAACCGATGGGTGCGACGGATTTTTCCGCCAGCGGAAACTACAGTTACGACGACGTCCCCGCGGGCCAGTCCGATCCCACCCTCGCCAGCTTCTCCCTCGCGCACGACGCTACCTTCACGATCCCGCTCTTGCAGCAGGCGCTCGCACAGAATCCCGCCCTCAAGGTTGTGGCCATCCCCTGGAGTCCGCCTGCCTGGATGAAGACTTCCGGCACGATGAACGGCGGAAATATGAACCCCGCCTACTTCCCCAGTCTGGCGCAGTATTTCGTGAAGTTCGTTCAAGGCTACCAGCAGCAGGGCATTCCTATTTATGCGGTTTCGCCGCAAAACGAGCCGCTCAACTCGACCAGCGGTTATCCCAGCGAGTATCTTGCGGCCACCGACGAAGCCACGTTTATCGGTGCAGACCTTGGACCGGCCCTGAGTTCCGCTGGATTGAGCAGCGTCAAGATCCTCGGCTACGACCACAACTGGGACAATCCCGCCTATCCCCAGGCCGTGCTCGCCGATGCGACCGCAGCAGGCTACGTCGCCGGGACCGCATTCCATTGCTACGCCGGAGACGTCTCCGCTCAATCCACGGTGAAGACCGCATACCCCAATAAGGACGTCTGGTTTACGGAGTGCTCGGGAACCGTGGGGTCGAGTTTCGCGGGCGACCTGGCCTGGAATGCCGAGAACCTGCTGATCGGCGCGACCCGCAACTGGGCGCGCAGCATCTCGCTGTGGAATCTGGCACTCGACCAGAACTCCGGCCCGCAAAACGGTGGCTGCACAAATTGCCGCGGAGTGGTCACGATCGACTACAGCACCTCTCCTGCAACCGTCACCAACAACGTTGAGTACTACGTCCTCGGACACCTGGCGAAGTTCGTCGTCCCGGGCGCCCATCGCATCGATTCCAACAGTTTTGGCCACGGCAGCGTTGAAGACGTGGCTTTTCAGAATCCCGACGGATCGATCGTTCTCCTGGTACTGAATTCGGGCAGCGGAACGAACACCTTCACGGTGCGCTGGAACGGCCAGAGTTTCAACTCTACCCTCCCCGCCGGGGCGGTCGCCACGTTCCAGTGGAAGTGAAAGACCCATGTGGGGACAGCCGCCCTCGGCTGTTCGTCGGACCTGTCGGTCAATGCGGTTACCCCGCCGCGAGCCGCCGGATTAGGTGTACAATCGCTGCCGTTTTCGAAGGCCATACTTAGGTCGGACCCGTGGAGAGGCCTGAGGCCACACTGAAAGCGAGGTCGAACACGCATGAACTCGAAAGGCAAATTGCTTGTCGGAGTACTCACCGCTTTAGCCATGATGCTGCTGACGTTTGCGCTGCCCAGAGGAGGCACGTTGCGCGATGCGTCCCTGGTGCAGTTTCCATTGACTTGTGGGGTGTGGGCGATTTTTGTGCTGCTCTTCGTGAAGCTGAAGTAACCGCGACCTATGTGGGGACAGCCGCCTTCGGCTGTCCCTCGAGCGAAGCTCGAGCGTCCAGCAACTCTGTCTAGCTTGCGGAAAAAACGCAAGATTCGTATCACGCTATGCCTTCCTTCAGGCATAGCGTAAATGCTGGCGAATCCATCACGCCTTCAGGCGCTGCGCACGCGGCATGCGACTTCTTCCGCAGCCTCTTTCGCTCGTGCCATAAGTCGCGCAAAGTCACTCTGGCTTTAGAGGCTGCGGAAAACGCAAGATTCGTATCAGGCTATGCCTTCCTTCAGGCATAGCGTAAATGCTGGCGAATCCATCACGCCTTCAGGCGCTGCGCACGCGGCATGCGACTTCTTCCGCAGCCTCTTTCACTCGTGCCATAAGTCGCGCAAAGTCACTCCGGTTTTGCAGCCGTTGAGGGACTTTGGCCACGGGCAAACGGAGTTTCTCCGCAACCTCTTCAGCCCTGCCGCTAAAGCCAAAATAAGGACGCGCGCCTTAGCCCCTGAGATACGTCGAGCTTTGCGCCTTCCACTTCACCACGCCCTGTAAAATCACCGCATGCAGTTCCTGCGAACTCTGGGATGGCTGGCCTGCGTCGTCTATTCCACCATCCCTCTGTTCTGGCTGATGGTTCACCCCCGCGCCCACATCTGGCGCGAAAAAGAACGCTCACCATTTCGCCTGCTGGTCCCGGCCTGGATCATCATGTGGATCGGAATCGGTGCTCTCACCGGCCCGTGGCGGGCCGCAGCATTCTACTCGATACCGTGGACGTGGATTCCAGCAGTTCTGTTGTTCGCCGTAGGCCTTTTCATTTATTCGCACGCCGGAACGCACTTCAGCTGGGCGCAGCTCGGCGGCCTGCCAGAAGTCCGCGCCGATCACCGCGACGACCGCCTCGTCACAACCGGCATCCGCGCGCGAGTGCGCCATCCCGTATACCTGGGCCATCTGTGCGAGATGCTAGCCTGGAGCCTAGGAACTGGCCTGGCAGTCTGCTGCGTTCTGACGGCGTTCGCAATCGTCACCGGCGCGGTCATGATCCGCATGGAAGACGCGGAGCTAGAGAAGAGATTTGGGGAGGAGTATCGGAGGTATCGATCCACGGTGCCGGCCGTTGTGCCGCGAATTTGAAAGCAAGGAACGCACTATCGCAAGGGCGCGGAGAAACCAGAGGTCGATATAATCTCAACTTGGCTGAGAACGACAAGGTCGTAGAGACGTAGCTTGCTACGTCTCTCTCTCGCCACATGCTGAGCTGCCTGGGTTAGAGGAGACGTTGCAAGCAACGTCTCTACGAAAGACTTCATGCGCTTCGAACTCTTCATCGCGACCCGCTACCTCCGCGCCAAGCGCCGCCAGGCATTCATCGGCATCATTACCGGCATCTCCATCGTCGGAGTCGCGGCGGGCGTGGCCTCGCTGGTCGTCGCCCTGGCCATCAACAATGGTTTTCGCCAAGACCTGCAGCAGCGACTGCTAGGCTCGACCTCGCACATCAGCCTGCAGCGCATCGTCGATGACGGCATCAAAGACTGGCCCGCCGTAATGGACCGCCTCTCGAAGCAGCCGCACGTTGTGGCGGCAGCTCCGGCAATCTTTGAGCAAGTCCTGATCTCGCGCGGCCCGCGGGCTCGCGGCGCTGTGCTCAAAGGGATGATTCCGCGTTACGAGCGCAAAGTCGGAGATCTGCTGAATTCGGTGAAAGAAGGCTCGGCAGAGCCGCTGGAAGAACAACCACTTTCCGCAGCATCGCCTTCTGCGAGGGCGGACGAGCCTGCCCTGAGCGGAGTCGAAGGGGCGTCCGCCCCTCCACAATCTCCCGACTCTCTCGCCGCTGTCGAACAGCGCGTGGCCGCCATGCCCCCCATCGTCCTCGGCAAGGACATGGCCGACAACCTCGGCGCCAAAGTCGGAGACTCTGTCCTGGTCACCAGTCCTCAGGGAGAGCTCACTCCCTTCGGCATGGTGCCCAAGTACAGCCGTTTCCGCGTGGTCGGCATTTTCAGCTCCGGCTTCTTCGACTACGACTCCAATTGGGCCTTCGCCCGCCTCTCCGACGCGCAGAAATTGTTCGGCCTCGGCGACCTGATCTCGGTGATCGAGTTCAAAGTCGACGACATCTACCAGGCCGCAGAAATCTCGCACCATCTCGAAGACGCCGCCGGCAGAGGTTTCATGGCCGCCAACTGGCAGGAGCAGAACAAGGCGCTATTTCACGCCCTGCGCCTGGAGCGCCTGGTCACCTTCATCACCATCGGCCTCATCGTATTCGTGGCCGCGCTCAATATCCTCATCTCTCTTATTATGATGGTCATGGAGAAGACGAAAGACATCGCCGTGCTCATGTCCATGGGCACACGCCGGTCGCAGGTGCGCAACCTCTTCATGGCGCAGGGTGTGCTGATTGGCCTGGTCGGCACCGCAATCGGCCTGGTGCTGGGCTACGCCATCTCCTATGCCGGAGGCCACTACCACGTAATCTCGCTCTCACCCGAGGTCTACTCCATCGACTACGTCCCCTTCGCTCCGCGCGTGATCGATGGCGTAAGCGTGGCCCTGGTCGCGGTTGGCGTCTCATTCGTGGCCACGCTGTATCCCTCGTGGTCGGCCGCCCGCATCCTCCCCGCCGAGGCCCTGCGCTATGAATAAGCACAATAAGAACTTCCCCGCCACGGATTCACGCGGATTCACACGGATGAAGCAAAGGCACGACGCCAGTGTGTGTGGGGAAAGTAGATCTTTGCGGAAACGGCGAAGCAGAATCCACGAAACGGCAGCCGCGGAGCGGCGGCATATTTTAGCCCCGGACGTAAGTCCGGGGTACGCGACAAGAAGGGGAACCGAGTCCCGGAGGGACGGCACAGATTCTCACCCACACCCTCATCACACCCTGAGGCATTTAGACTGCCTCGTGACCTCGCTCACGGGCCCCATCCCGAACTCTGGAATCAGCAAGGTTGGAAACGAATGGACCGCCGTGCGCACTAATCTAAGTGCAGGCCGATACTGTGCCGACAGTAGGTTTTGATCGTGAAAACTGCGACCCTGGCCACCACTTGGAACGAAAGGGACACGACTTGCATCTAACTGAACAAGAATCGATGCTTCGGGTCGAAAGCCTCAAGAAGGTTTTCCGCTCCGGTGAATCGGATCTGGTGCTCTTTGAGAATCTGTCGTTCGAGGTGAAGCGAGGAGAAATGCTCGCTATTGTGGGCGAATCTGGAGCAGGGAAGAGTACCTTGTTACATATCCTGAGCGCTCTTGATCGTGCTTCCGCAGGTGACGTATACTGCGCCCACTTGCGATTGAACTCCTTATCGCACGACGAAGCCGCGAACTTTCGCAATCGCGAAACCGGCTTCGTGTGGCAGTTTCATTATCTGCTGCCCGAGTTTACGGCGGCAGAGAACGTTGCCATGCCGCTGCTTCTGCGCGGGCAGACATGGCAACAGGCCGAGCCGGAAGCTTCACGCTGGCTGCGTGAGGTCGGACTGGAGCAGCGTGCGCATCACCGCTCGGGCGAGCTTTCGGGCGGCGAGCAGCAGCGGGTGGCCCTGGCCCGGGCGCTCATCACTGGGCCCAAGCTATTGCTGGCAGATGAGCCCACGGGAGACCTTGACGGACACACAGCGGAAGCGGTCTTTGAATTGATTGCTCGATTACATCGCGAGCACCAACTCACCTCCCTCATAGCTACACATAACTTATCGTTCGCCCGCCGCTGCCATCGTGTATTAAGGTTGCAGCGAGGCCGCATGGAGGAAATTGCGCCGGAATCGCTTCCGGCCTGAGGGATTTGGCGCAGAAGAGGGACAGATTAGTGAGACAAAGTGCAAGAAAATGGCGCAGCACCGGGCCCGCAGGATTGGCCAGAGTTCCTTCGGTAACGTGATTAAGGGGTTAGAGAGTCGTTTCTGGGCTTGGGTTTCGCGGCCCTTTGATTGCATAATATAGGGATGCTGTCAGAATAGGGTGTAGCAGCAGAGGTTGGGTACCAGGGTTCCGGGTTTGGCAGGTCGGGCAGCGCAAGTTTCTTCTCGACCAGAAGGTCAGGGGGAAGGGCATTATGTTTGAACGCTATACGGAGAAAGCCAGGCGTGTCATTTTTTTCGCGCGCTACGAAGCCAGCCAGTTCGGGTCTCCCTACATTGAGACTGAGCACCTGCTTCTGGGACTTCTGCGCGAAGACAAGGCCCTGACCAATCGTTTCCTGCGCTCCCATGCCTCGGTCGAATCCATCCGCAAGCAGATCGAGGGACACACCACCATCCGCGAGAAAGTTTCGACCTCGGTCGATCTTCCTCTAAGCAACGAGTGCAAGCGCGTTCTCGCCTATGCCGCGGAAGAGGCCGAGCGCCTTTCCCACCGCCACATCGGCACCGAACATTTGCTGTTGGGTTTACTGCGGGAAGAAAAGTGCTTCGCCGCCGAAATCCTGCACGAGCGCGGCCTGCGCCTCTCAACCATCCGTGAGGAACTGGCCCGCAGCACGCAGGAAAAGGCTGCTCCTCAACGCCAGCGTGAATCATCGCTGCTTGCCGAGTTCTCGCGCGATCTGACCCAGGCCGCCATGGACAGCCAGCTTGATCCCCTGGTCGGCCGCGATGGCGAAGTCGATCGCGTCATCCAGATTCTCTGCCGCCGCACCAAGAACAATCCCGTACTGATCGGCGAACCGGGCGTGGGAAAGACCGCCATCGTCGAAGGTCTGGCGCAACGCATCGCCGACGGCGAAGTCCCGTCATTCCTCGCCGACAAGCGCATCCTTGCTCTCGACCTCTCGCTTATCGTGGCCGGCACCAAGTATCGCGGCCAGTTCGAAGAACGCCTCAAGACCATCATGAAGGAACTGATGGAGTCGCAGAACTCCATCATCTTCATCGACGAGTTGCACACCTTGGTAGGCGCAGGCTCCGCCGAAGGCTCGCTCGACGCCGCCAACATTCTGAAGCCAGCTCTATCGCGCGGCGAAATCCAGTGCATCGGCGCTACCACGCCGGGTGAATACCGCAAGTCGATCGAGAAAGATCGCTCGCTCGAACGCCGCTTCCAGGCGGTAAAGGTTCCGCCCCCGAACGAGGCCGATGCCATCAAGATTTTGTTCGGCATCAAAGATCGCTACGAAAAGTTCCACGCCGTCACCTATACGGACGAAGCCATCAACTTCGCGGTTTCGCATTCGAACCGCTACATCCCCGATCGCTTCCTGCCCGACAAGGCCATCGACCTGGTCGACGAAGCCGGAGCGCGCGTAAAACTGCGCCAGACCTCGCTGCCCGAAGAACTGACCGAAGTGCAGAAGCGCATCAAGTTCATCGTGCATCGCATGGAAAATGCCATCGCGAACCACGAGTTCGAAAAGGCTCGCTTCTACTCCGACGAAGAACGCAAAGAACGCGAGAACCTGCGCGGCCTGCGTGAAAAATATCACCTCGACGAATCCTCCACCGGCGTAGTCAACCGCGAGGACATCGAAGACGTGGTCTCGCGCTGGACCGGCGTGCCCGTCACCTCGATCAAGGAAGAAGAAACTCAAAAACTTCTGCGCATCGAAGAAGAACTGCACAAGCGCATCATTTCGCAAGATAAGTCGATCAGCGCGTTGGCCCGCGCCATCCGCCGTTCCCGCGCCGGGTTGAAGAACCCGAACCGCCCCATCGGCTCGTTCCTGTTCCTCGGTCCCACAGGCGTCGGCAAAACCGAAGTGGCCCGCACGCTGGCGCAGTTCATGTTCGGCACCGAGAAGGCTCTGGTCCGCTTCGATATGTCCGAGTTCATGGAAAAGCATTCGGTCTCGAAGCTGATCGGTTCGCCTCCGGGATACGTTGGCTACGAAGAAGGTGGACAGCTCACCGAGCGCGTGAAGCGCGCTCCCTACTCGGTCGTCCTGCTCGATGAAATCGAGAAGGCGCATCCGGATGTCTTCAACATCCTGCTGCAGGTTTTTGAAGACGGCCAGTTGACCGACGGCCTCGGCAACACGGTCGACTTCAAGAACACGATCATCATCATGACCTCGAACATCGGCGCGCGGCACTTGCAGAAGCGCGAAGGATTTGGCTTCCAGTCGACGAAGGAAGACATGATCTCGGACAAGGTGGAAGAACTGGTGAAGGGTGAAGTCAAACGCACCTTCAACCCCGAGTTCCTGAACCGTCTCGATGAAGTCATCCTGTTCCTGGCTCTGAACGAGACCGACCTCATCCAGATTCTGGAACTCATGGTCACGCAGCTCAATCAGAACCTGGCGCAGAAGGCGATCACGGTCACAGTTGCGGACGACGCCAAGAAGTGGATCCTCAACCAGACCCTGACCGACCGCAGCTACGGCGCACGCCCGTTACGCCGCGCGTTGCAGAAATACATCGAAGACCCGCTGTCGGAAGCGCTGATTCAAGGCACCATCACCACGCGCCCCGCCTTCATTGAGGTCTTCCTCGAAGACAACAAGCTCTTCTACCGCCCAGTCGACGCAGAAAAAGCGGAAGGCGTCTTGTTGTACGAGAAATAGTTCATGTGGGGACAGCCGCCTTCGGCTGTCCGCCAAGCGCAGCTCGGCAAGGTTCAAGCCGTCAGCCGAAAGCTGGCGGCTTTTGTTTCGTGCTCGATGCCAAGGCCGAACGGGAAGGGCACGGCTTCAGCCGCGCCGTAAGCCGCGCAAAACATTCTCGGCTTTATAGATTGCTGAATAACGCATGATTTGCATCAGGCGATGCCTTCCTTCAGGCGTCGCGTAAGTGCTGAGAAGTCAATCGCGCTTTCACGCGCTGCAGCGGCCAATTCGATTTTTTTAGCAGACTGTTTAGCCGCTGCGGAATGCCGCCAGTCCGCCGAATCACACCCTTCTCACCGCCACGACGCTCCGCGCCTTCCGATCCCATCGCCAGCGAACTCGCTGTCCTTCCAGGTGCACCCCGCCAATCCAGCGGTCAACCCCGTTAAGCGCAACATCATCCGCTCTCCCCGCAAGCACGCGCCGACCAACCTCAGTCAACTCCAGCATGGCCCCGTTGAACTGGTAGCTCTCGAATCTTCCCGTAAACGGATCGGCAAACCGCAGAAGCGGAACGGACACCCGCACGAAGTCTCGCAGCATCTCAATGAGCAGCACGTCCCCGACATACTCCCTGACCAGCACCGAACCAACAACCGTCGCAGCCTTTGCCCTTCCTCGCTTGCGAATCTCCCGAAGCAGCTCGCCCTCCAACCGCGACAGTCCACTCCGGTTCGCCGGATACTCCTGCAGCAGTCGAGTCAAGGCACCCCTGCAGCTGGGAATGCAGCCCAAGTCGGCCTTCAGCAGACGACTCATGCCAACCGGCGAAGCCTGCCGGAACGCTCCCCACGCCCGTTCCGCCAGCCGCATTTGCGCCGTAGTAACCGGCCGCCGCGAAGAGTATGCATCCACTATCTGCTCCGGCCGAAGTTCGCCGCCGTGCGCGCGAACCCACTCCAGCCGTCCCGCCGCCACGCCCTGTTCCCGAAACCAACTGAGAATCTGCATCAGACTGAGCTGGCACAAAACGCAGTGCTCCCCAAACCACAGCACGATGTTTTCGTAACGTCCGTGCTTCGCCAGCGCGGCATCGCGCTTATCAAGTTCGGTCGCGCTTTTGCCCTTCGTCCAGAAGCGCGAGCGCACGCCACTCAGTTGGCGCAGCGTAAGCCGCGCCGGGACCGGCCCGGTATAAAGCGCATCGCGCCACACAAGGATCTCCCCGTTCCTGCGGAAGCCCGCTTCCTTGAGGATCCCGCCGGTCGAGTCCCCATCGACGATGTGCAGTGTTTTCCCAGCCACCGGTGGAGCATATCAGCTCATGTGGGGTAGGGTCTCTCCCCCGCCACCGAGCGCAGTTCGGCAGCTTTGCCCTGCCAGCCAACAAAACATGATTGACCCGGCCCAAAACCTGTGATTAGATGCGCGGAACACTCGCGGGCTCGGCGCCAGAGTCCGCCATTTGGGGCGTGCGACCGAGGTGAAGTATGAAGTCCAGTGTGGTTCATGCAGCCCTGGCTGTAACCTTGCTAGGTCTGGTTGTTTCCCCTTTGAGCCTGAGCGCCAGCGCGCGGGATGTCGTCCTGCCCGCCGGTACTCTCTTGCAATGTACCCTCAATGAACCCAACTTCTCCTCGGCCTCGGTCGATGTCGGGGACCCCGTCCTTTGTCACCTGCGCGGACAGACCGAGTTCGGTCAGCAGGCTTTTCCGCGCGGCAGTTATCTGGTCGGACATCTCGAATCGGCCAAGGATCCCGGCCACTTCTGGGGCAAGGGTTACTTGAAGCTGCAGTTCGATCGCATCGGTCTGCCCAGCGGCGATTTACCCCTGGAGGCCAAGGTCATCGCAACCCGCGGCTACAAAGTCGACAAACAAGGCAAGATCGACGGCACAGGGCATCTCAAGCGCGACATCGTCGAATGGATGCTGCCGCCCTTGTGGCCGTGGAAAGTGATCATGCTGCCCGCGCGCGGCCCGCGTCCCAAGCTGAAGGGCGAAACCGCGCTCAGTCTGCGCCTGATGGATGATGTTCAAATCCCGCAAGTGGCGCAGACCTTCGGCCCGAACTGGCACTTCTTCGGCCACCCGCAGAACGAATCCTTCCGTGATGCCCGAGCGGGCAGCGCTCAACCGCAACTTGCCGTGCGCCAGGTCGCCACTGATCCGGAGCCGCAAGCCATTCCGCAAGCCTCCTACGCCACCTACGTCTCGCGCGACGTCACGCCGCCGAATCTAGCCAGCGTTGCGAGTCTGCCGGGCATGCCGGTCTTCGTCCTGAATACCGGCACCATACTGTCCGTTAGCGGCTATGGATATCAGGACAGCCGCATTACCTACTCCCTGATCGGCGGAGGCACCGGCGTGATCAGCGCCAACGACGTCGACTGGGGCACGACCACTCGCCTCAACGCCCAGCGCGGTGTGCGTGTCACTCTGCGCAACAGCCACGCCAATGCAGGAACTCCGGGCCTCTAGCAATGCTCATGTAGGACTGCTCGTGTGGGGCCGGGTCTCTGACCCGGCCGCCGAGCGCAGCTCGGCAGCTCTTCAGCCGTCAGTTCCCAGCTGGCGGCTTTTTTGCGCGCGCGGCGAGAATGGGAAGGGCCCGACTTCAGTCCGGCCGCAAAAGCCCTCCCCTCACTCACGGCTTTACAGGGTGCGGAAAAACGCACGATTTGTATCAGGCTACGCCTTCCTTCAGGCATAGCGTAAATGCGGGCGAATCAATCACCCCTTCAGGCGCTGCGCACGCGGAATGCGACTTTTTCCGTAGCCTCTTCAGCCGCAAGGCCGTCCCGCGGCCGCAACCAGCTATTTCATTGCGACCTTCGACGCCACAAGATCATCCTAAAAGTGTCGTCAAGCCCTGCTCCCACGAGGAAGATCGTGATGCACAAAATCAACATCGCCGAAAAATTCGCCAAAATCTCCGAATACTACAAGCCTCACATCGCCGGCGAACTCAACGGCCAAATGGTCAAGCTGGTGAAAGCGAACACCGAGTTCGTCTGGCATCATCACGACCTCGAAGACGAGATGTTCCTCGTGGTGAAAGGCCGCTTCCGCCTGGAATTCCGTGAATCCGGTCTCCACGATGGAGATTTTCGCGAACGCCACGAGTGGATCGAGCAAGGCGAATTCATCATCGTCCCCCGCGGCGTCGAACACCGCCCGGTCGCCGAAGAAGAAGTCTGGATCATGCTCTTCGAGCCCGCCTCCACTCTGAACACAGGCAACGTGGTCAACGACCGTACCCAACCCCACTTGGAGCGTGTCTAAGAGCGATCGCGATCGGCGTAGAATCAACTCATGGAACTCACCGTCTATTCCTCCGCCACGTGCCCCGACTGCCGCGAGGCCAAGCGCTTTCTCGCCCAGCACAACATTCCCTACAAAGAAATCGATGTCGCGACCACGCCCGGCGCCATCGACGAAATCGTCAAGCGCTCCGGCAAGCGCGCTATTCCACAGTTTGTCATCGACGGAGAATGGGTCCAGCCCTACCGCCCCGGCAAAGGATTTCTCTACGCCGAAATGTCCAAGCGCCTGGGAATCAAGATCCCATAATCCGTCGTCGTAAGTCCCATGGGTTTCCTCTGTGTCCCCCGTGTCCTCTGTGGTAAAAGCTTTCTGCCTTGCCCGTTAGATATCGCACGTACATCATCTTCAGTACCGTGGTAAACCCCCGTCAAACCGGCGAAGATAACCTACTCCAGGTTCTCGGCCTCCAGGTGCCCCCTGCTCAAGAGACTGAAACACAACAACTTGGAGCGAGTCCCGAGGGCGCTACTTCGATACTCATGGCCGAATCCCAGATCCACGAGTCCCCGCTCTCCGACCCAGACCCCTCCCCAGCCCCGCACGTATCCGCCGTCGTTTGTGACAGTTGGCAGCAGATGGTGCAGACGGTCTTGGGAGTTGCGCTGCTTCTGGGAGCCTTGGCCATGGTCCACTATTACGCGCCCATGGCGGCGCAGGGCGTTCCGCCCGATGATGTGCAAAAGCAGATCCATGACCTGACGGCGCAGGTCGAGCAACTCAAGCAAGACCAGGCCATGCCGACAACGGTCCTAAACCGCTACCGCAATTCCATCGGCTACATATACGGTGTGTATCAGGTTGGCTTCCCCAACCAGCGTCCGGCAGTCCGCGCCCGCGTTTCGGGCACAGGATTCCTGGTGGGCGACGGCCTGCTGGCCACCAACCGTCACGTTGCCGAGCCCTGGTACGGAGACTCCGAGGCTCAGAAGCTGATCGATCAGGGAGCCACCGCGATGCTGGAGAGTCTGGTCGTCTTTTTCCCCGGCTCACCCACGCCTGTGGCCTTGTCTCCCGCTTCGGTTTCGAAGACTTCCGATCTTGCCATTCTGCGCGCGCACAACGCCGATGTGGTCCGCGGCCTCCCGCTGTTGCCTCTGGCGAAGTCGACCGGTTCCCTGGGACAACTGGTCACAGTGATCGGATATCCGATGGGTATTGCCGGGATGGTGGCTAAGTCCCCCACCGGTATCTACGAACGCCTGGCCTACCGCCACAATGACATCAACGCCGCCAGCGAGTTGGCTGCACTGTCGCTGATTCGTCCCTCCACTACTTGCGGACATCTCGGCGACGTAGTCGGCGACAAACTCATCTACGATGCACCCACCGCACACGGCGGCAGCGGTGGCCCAGTGTTCAATGCGAGAGGCGAAGTGATTGGCGTCAATTCCGCCTACATGGATGGATTCTCCGGCGGCACCCTGGGCGTTTCTGTAGATTCGCTGCGCCCCCTGCTACAAGAAGCCGAACAGCAACGCTAGAATCTCTCACGATTTCGCCCGCCCTAAACAGCGCCGGAACAAGTCTCCCAGAATCCAGCCGCGAAGCGGCGGCATGTGAAAGCCCGGCACGGCAGTGCCGGTTAGAGTGTAATACACGCGAGTCCCGTAGGGACGACACTGGTACTGCGCGCACTCTGTGGCCGCGAGGCGCGAGCCGAGTCTCTTCCGCAAACTGCAAAGCCGCAAAGCGGCGAAAGAATACAGCCCAGCTTGCCCTGAGCTTGCCGAAGGGTCGCAAGCCGTGGGGTTGCAGAGTGGGAAAGGAACAAGCCCCAGCGGGGCGAAAGAGGACTCACAGCCTCTCAACCGGATGTTACTGAAAGCTGACCGCTGAGAGCTGACAGCTGATCCTCAGTAAAAATCCGAGCAACTCAAATAAAACCCGCACTGCGGGCACTTCAACTTGCACCGGCTTTCCCTCAGCTTCGTCGAGCAATTCGGACAGTACTGCCCCGGATCGGCCGCCTTCTCTCCCGCCCCATGTCCGCTCTCACTCGCCGCCTTCGTCTCAGCCTGTGCTTGACTCATGTCCGCCGAACTTACCCCGCGTCCTTGCCACCCGCAAGTGCAGATCTGGATTCCGTCGCCCTGGATTCCGCGCCGAAAGCAACCCGCTTACGCCGCTCGATCGCTTACTACCGATGCCGTCCGGCTCCAGCAGTCCGCCATCAGCAACCATGCTCCCAGGCGCTTCCAGACCCTTACATATTTCCCGCGCTCCGGCACCAGCGTCCCATCGGCCTGCCGAACCACCACCGAGAAGCGCCCCAGTTCCATGGCCATGTCGCCGGAATGTTCCACCCGCGTCGTTTCCAGACGCAGATCACCGTATCCTGCCTCGCCCAGCTGTCGCAGCACCCACTCGACCGGCTTCTGACCGTACGCCGCTTCGTGGATCGGCGCTATCAGGACGCCATCGCTGGCGAACAAAGCCGCCGCCTGGTCGTAGTTTCCGGTGTTGAACGACATGACAAAATCTTGCGTGAGCCCGCGGAGCTGAGACTCCACGTTCTGGAACGGACGAGAGTCCGCCAGCGAACCTGTATAGGGCCGGTACATCTACTACCTCCTGGGGGAAGGCACCGGCGTATCTCGCCGTGGCCAGTAGGCGAGTTCGCCGAAAAGCTCGCCTATTCTAGCGCATAACCAACTTGTGGAAAGGGAAATGTTTTTCTTCCTGCCGATCCAAAATTCAGATCGCGAGACCGGTTCCGCTATCTCTCAAATAGCGCGGAGCGGCTGGGCAGCCGCAACAAACCGGAGTTAATGGTCATCGCCGTTACTGGGGGTTTCGGAACGTCCACCTTCTGGGTGGAGTTCCCGCGTTCCGCGATCTGCCGCTTCACGCGCTCCATCAGGACCACAAGTTTCTTCGACTCATGGTCTCTCTCTGCCTGCTTGCACATCTTCTGGAAGTCTTGCGGAGCTAGTGCCGAACGATTGGTCATGGGGGAATGATCCTTAAGATAAGAAGAAGCCCTAGCCTATCCCATCCCCGCCCACTTGCCAACCCCCCGAAACCTGTAGATGTGGAAAAGCCGCCAACTGTTAGCTTGCCCTGAGCGAAGCCGAAAGATCGAGCGAAGGTCGACCACCCAGCACTGCTCTCGGGACTCGCAGCTCGGTACTCGGTACTCACTGCGCCTGCGCCAAGTACCGGTACTCCTCCCCATGCTCGTCCGCCATCAATACCCACAACGTATACACCCCCAACGCGGTTCCGAGCGGTGGATGAAACAGCGCCAGCACTCCCAGGATGATCGCCGCTGCCCGCGCCCACGGCTGCCGTTGCATCAGCCCCAGCCCAACGCACACCCCACCCGCAGCCAGGACCACCAGTGTGCTGCCCGCCATATAGGCGAGGATTGGAAGAACGCCTGGCCATACCTCCCGGCTTCGAATCACCATATGTGCTGCTCCCCCGAACACGAGCAAACCCACCGCCGGGATCATGAACAGCCCGCCAATCACCATCCACAAAACTCCCAGCGTGTGCAGATGCCCCTCCAGGCGCGATTGCGCCACTCCGCTCGTCAGACCGCCAATCCGCCGGCCGCACTTGGGGCACTCCACGAAACCAGGTTGCATCTCCGTCCCGCACCGGTTGCAGAACATGGAACCTCCCGTCACCGCTACCCTCAGATACGAAGAGAATCCTCCCGGGTTCCCGAAAAACGCACTCCAAAATGCATCCCGAAGAACGGACTCGCCCCGTTTCCGCTCCTGTTAGCTCCAGAGGTACATGACCTTCGTGGCCGTTGAGCCCCGGCATAAATTGGACGAGAATCGTCCCAAGGCCGAGTCCGCGTGGGGGAGAGAGTGTGTTTTATCGTCAAGCTCTAAGCGTTTGTCTGTTTCTTGCGGCCAGCGTTTCGCTGGCGTCGGCGCGCGATCTCGCGCTCGTCTCCAACAAGTCCAATGCGATTTCCGCCCTCACTCTGCCCGAACTGGTGAAGGTCTGCAAAGCCCAGACCAGCCGCTGGCCCGATGGCAAAGCCGTCACTTTCGTCATGCGCGCCCCCTCGGCTCCCGAAATGAAGTTACTCCTGGAGAAGATCTTCGAACTGCCGGAGTCGCAGGTGAGGGAACTCATCGCCTCCGCCAACCACGGACGCACCAATCATCCCGCCATCCTCGTCGTGGACTCCGACGAAGATCTGGTGAATAAGGTCGCTTCGATTCCAGGGGCGGTCGGCGTGGTAGATGTATACGCCATCAATAGCAGCGTCGCAGTCGTCAAGCTCGGTGGCAAACTGCCGCTCGAGCCGGGGTATATTTTGCACGGCAACTAAGCGCATTCGAGTGCGGCCGAAGCTTGGCCGCCGCCACCACAATGGATTGAATGGGAACGGAAAAAAAAGCGCGAGCCATGTCCGCCGCCGCCGCCGACACCAGTTCAACCGGTGCCGCGCCCGCCGGCAAGTTCGGCTTTACCCGGCGTTTCCCCCGTTTCATCATTGACGTCCGCCTGCAAGTGAAAATGTTTCAAGACGGAGAGTTCCGCACCTGCTGGGGACGCTCCACTGAAATGGGCCAGGACGGCATCGGTGCCACCCTTACCGGCAGCCTCGAAAACGGCGAGATCGTCACTCTCGAAATCCCTCTGCCGCTCACGCCCTATCCCATCAAAGTCCGCGCCATCGTGCGCTACCGCCAGGGCCTCCGCTACGGCTTCGAATTCCTCACCTTGAACGACGCCCAGCGCCAGACCATCCGCCGCGTTTGCGACTACCTCGCCACCAAAGCCTAGTCCGGAAGTGGAACCCCACCATCGAACTTCAGAAACCACGACGGAGTTTTGCGACCATCCGGATTTTCAAAGTTGACGAGTTTACTTCCCTCACCCTCGTTTATCATGCTCTCTGATCGAATCTTGCCGTGCCGAACCGGGTTGCGGGACGACCGATTGCGTGTCGCACAAGATCGAGCAATCATTTGGGGCGGCAAGGGGATGTGCAATATGGGGATGAGTGACCCAGAGGCTCGAAAAAAGTTGTCTGATGCCAGATGGCTTCAGTTTAAGCATCAGTCTGAAAAGCAGAACTGGCCGTGGTGGAAGCGACTGATCCATCGTTTCCAACCCTGTCCGATTTGCAACCCTGAGAAGCTGAGAGAGCAATGAGCAACGAGCAATGACAGATACATCACGGAGAACCCCATGCCCGCACTGCGCTAGGACCTAACCCATCTACTTACCCCGAAACTTTCGCCGCCGCCGCCCTCCGAACCAAATTAGGACCCTTCATCCGCCGGCACCATTCCTCAAACCCAGCCCGCGCCCCCGTCCATCGCAACTCCTCGACCGTTCCAAACACCGGCACATCCAATCGCAAGGTCGCTAGCCTGCGAAACAGCAACGCCTCTTCCCAAGCCGCAAACAGCGACTCCGCCAGCGGCCGTGCCCTGCGAACAGAAGAATCCCACTCCCGCCAATCTTTCGGAATATCCTCCAAATGAGGATACCGGGACAACACCAGCGCCGCGCCCTTCGCGCCCCATCCCGCCACCCCCGGAAATCCATCCGCACTATCTCCGACCACCGCCAGATAATCCGGAATCGACTCCGGCTTCACCCCGAACCGCTCCACAACTCCCGCCTCATCGCGTACCATTTCCTTCCTGCGATCCAGTTGCACCACTCGCGTGCCCACCACGCACTGGCTCAGATCCTTGTCCGGCGTACAAATGAACACCCGCCCCACGCGTTCATCCTGCGCCGCCTTGGCCGCGGCCGAAGCCATCGCGTCGTCCGCCTCAAACTCCACCATCGCCCACACCACAACTCCCATCGCCTCCAACGCCTGCTCCAGAATCGGAAACTGCGATAGCAGTTCCGGATCCACACCTTCACTCGTCTTATATCCCGGATACAGATCGTTCCGAAACGACTCCACCACATGATCGGTCGCCACGCCAATGTGCGTCGCGCCGCCTTCGATCATCGACAACACGGAAGCCAGCACGCCCCGGACCGCACCAATTTCCTGCCCGTGCACATCTTTCGCGGACGGCACCGCGAAAAAGTGCCGGAACAATTCATACGTCCCGTCGATCAAGTGCACGTCCATGCGGCTCCAATCATTCCCACTCTACAAAGCGTCCCCGTCGTCCTCAACCTCGCCGATCCCGTCGCCGCCCCAACCTACCAGACCGCCCGCTTGGTCGCAAACAGATCGCCTGGCGATATAATAGTTTCACGAATCGCCTGCATCGAAACGCCGCTCCCCGTCATCTGAACAGCTACACATTGGAGGACCACATCATGGCTCACGAATTACCCGCTCTCCCCTACGCCTACGACGCGCTTGAACCCATCATCGACAAGCAGACCATGACCATTCATCATGACCTGCACCACGGCGCGTACGTTAAAAATCTGAACACCGCCCTCGAGAAGCATCCCGAACTCGCCGGCAAATCCGCCGAAGATCTCATTCGCGACCTCAACGCCGTCCCCGAAGACATCCGCGCCGCCGTCCGCAACAATGCCGGAGGCCACGTCAACCACACCATGTTCTGGAAGATCATGAAGCCCAAAGGCGGAGGCGATCCCACCGGCCCCATCGCTGAAGCCATCCAAAAACATTTCGGCACCTTCAAAGAGTTTCAAACCAAATTCAACGATGCCGGCGTCAAACAATTCGGCAGCGGATGGGTCTGGCTGGCCGGCAAATCCACCGGGGAGGTGCAAATCATCAGCACCCCGAATCAGGACAGCCCGCTCTCCCAGGCCCTCTATCCCATCTTCGGCAACGACGTCTGGGAGCACGCCTACTATCTGAAATACAACAACCGCCGCCCCGAATATCTCGCCGCCTGGTGGAACGTCATCAACTGGGACGAAATCAACAAACGCTACACCGCCTTCAAGTCTGGAAAAACCGCACACGAGCCTGAACTAGCTCATCGCTAGACTGGTGCCGTAGGCGCAGAACTGTTAAGCGAACGGCGGGTTCCCCACCCTTGTCGCGTACTTTGCGACAGGGTGGGGATTTTGATCTTCCGTCCTCGGTGTCCTCAGTGTCCTCTGTGGTTAGAGTTCTTAGTTTGTCCCGGAACCGCCCGCCCCCAAACCCATACCATCCCTCAGACCATGCCCCTGCCCATCCTGAGCGAAGCGAAGGACCCATGCACCTCGCTGCCACATCCCGCAACCAATTACCTTCCTCGGTGTCCTCCGTGTCCTCTGTGGTTAAACTCTTTGCCGTTCAACCCAGGCTGCCGGCACACCACCCCACCCTTCATCACAAGTCCACCTTCAAGCAAGAAAAAAAGCGACAAGCAAGGCAACCCCGTCCACCAAGCCTCTTCTTTAACTGAGAACTGAGAACTGAGAACTGAGAACTGAGAACTGAGAACTGAGAACTGAGAACTGAGAACTGAGAACTGAGAACTGAGAACTGAGAACT
>JADGNQ010000010.1 GCA_017883385.1 Candidatus Sulfotelmatobacter sp. | reverse complement strand
GCTCTTCGAGTTCTGGACTTCGAACGAACGAATCGGCCTCATCTGGTGCACGCGAAATGCTTCCGGAATGATGCTGAAGCGGCTTACCGCTGCGCAGCAAGCCCGGATTCTTGAGTTGTTGAACAGTCTTCCCAGTGTGCTACGAGGCCATGAACTCGGTCCCGGAGAACTGGATTCCGTTCATTCCCGTACACATCCCCGGCAACAATCGCGAGATTCAATTGCAACGCGCCGCCATGCCACGCATTCTGGTTGGCGATCCCGACCCTGCTCAGAAGGTGCAGCCATTGACCTCACTGCTCCGCCAAGGGCTTGACCTCACGCCGGCGCGGATTTCTTTTCTGCACGAAGAGGAGGTTCCGCGAGCGGGCGCCCGCCTTACGCAATACTACACGCGCTCACGCTGGTCCCAAGGCCAGGTCTACACCTGGTTACGCGTGCAAAAGCAAACCGGCCGAGGTGAGGCCTCGAGCGGTTTAGCATTTGACCGACTGGTCGATAAGAACGGAAGTGAAGCGTAGTTCAACACGCAGTTTCCAGATGCTGAATCGATTCGAACTGGGCACATGCCTGGGCAGAATTGGAGGAGCGAATGGGCGTGTTTCCACCTACGACCTCGCGGGACTAGCCTGGCTGTGAGCAGCAAGGACTAAACCATCATTCTGCTTCAGAACGCTGCTGACGAGCGCCTGAGCCATGTGATTATCCTGAACGTGACGAGTCGCTCGTAGATTAAGTCCTCGCAATGGAAAGTCCCGAAATCAAACTTTGTCTAAAGGCATTGGTATGACTAATGCCAAGGTGACGGCAATTTGGAATAGCCCCGTAAAGAGGGAGGACGTACTTGACGGCATCTCTCGTGAAAGCCAAAAGGTCTTGACTTCGGGATGCTTTCGTTATATTACGATTTATTATCTTTGCTTTCCTTGTGCATGAGTGCCACTGCTGCATATAGGGCGTCCGCAGGTTTCCCCAAGCCGACTTGGGGCCCAGAATGGTTTCCGGATCGCCAGTCGCGCCTACGGTGAGAGCCGCGATCTTCCGCTCAAGGGCAGGATCTCCTCCGGTGGGCCATAACCGCGCTCGTGTGCCTGAGTTGGAATCGCATACCGTTTCAATTCGCTCCAATTCCATCGGCTGGGAAAATGGGGACTGCCGCAGGAACAATACAACGTCCATTCATCTGTAAGGCCTTCCATCAATGGCATCAAGAACGACCCGTTACGATATGGTCTGCAGCCAAGCAGGTATCTTGTACGGCATTTGGGGCACTCGACGCAGTGGCGAACACGGGGAGCCATGGCACATTCCGGATACGAGGAATTTCTAGCGAACCGTCCAGTAGATTCGAATGTCGCCCGACTTTGATCCGGAGTTTTCCGGAATGCAGTCCCACCATAGCGAAATTGACGGTGGCGAAATGGACGCTCGCGGACATGAATCCCGTGCACTGGACGTTTGCGGACCTGGTTCCTGTTCTTTGTGACGACCAGTAGATTGCAGTCCGAAAACGTCTAGAACGTTGGAAAGAGTGGGCTATGATTTGGGTGGAAAAGGGCAAGAAGTAAGACCGAAGAGATGACACTCGATTTGCAGGTGTGTTCGCGGGCCCGGCTGACGCGCGATCCCCGCTTCGACGGCAAGTTCTTTATTGGCGTCGTCGGGAGCGGCGTTTATTGCCGCTCGATTTGTCCAGCTCCTACCGCGAAAGAAAAGAACGTTCGTTATTTTCCAAGTGCGGCCGCCGCGGCAGAAGCCGGCTTTCGCCCCTGCTTGCGCTGCCGTCCGGAGAGTTCACCCGGAACGCCGGCGTGGTTGGGAACCTCGAACACAGTCTCACGAGCGTTGCGTTTGATCGGCGAGAGTGGACTGGAGGACGGAGGAGTAGAGGTTCTAGCGGAGCGATTGGGAGTTGGAGCGCGGCACCTGCGGCGCTTGTTTTTGAAACATCTGGGCGCTACCCCGATTGCAGTGGCTCAAACGCGCCGTCTACATTTCGCGAAAAAGCTGATCGACGAAACGAAACTGCCAATGAATCAGGTTGCGCTGGCCTCGGGATTCGGCTGTGTACGGCGATTCAACGCAGGCATCCGCAAGGTCTATCATCGAACGCCCACTCAAATTCGGAAGCTGGCGCGACAGACGGAGATCCGAACTGATCATCACTACGTCTTCCACCTGCATTTCCGGCCACCGTACCACTGGCAGGGCATATTGGACTTTTTGGCCGCGCGAGCTACCCCGGGTGTCGAGGTTGTGGAAGATGGCAAGTATCGACGCACCATTTCTTTGCTCGGCAAGGAGGGCTATTTCGAAGTCTCTCCTGCCGATGGACGCGATGCGCTGCTTTTGCGGATTGCTTTCGGCGATCCCCAGTCGCTGTTCCTTATAGTGGAACGTGTCCGCGCGATGTTCGATTTGAACGCGGACTGGTCGGCCATCGTGCAAAATCTCAGAAGCGATCCCCTCCTGCATGCGAGGGTTGAAGCCGATCCCGGGGTTCGAGTGCCAGGCTGTTGGGACGGCTTCGAACTTGCCGTGCGCGCAATTCTCGGCCAACAGATCACGGTTAAAGGTGCGACGGCCATGGCTGGCCGTATGGCGAGCCGCTTCGGAAAGCCCTTTTGCGGGGCGGCGGGCCTCACTCACATTTTTCCTGTGCCTGAGGTTCTCGCCAGCGCGCCGCTCGGCGACATCGGGCTGACGGGGGCGCGAGTCGGAACCATTCGGGCCCTGGCTGGCGCAGTTTGCAGCGGACGGATCAACTTTGGGGCAGGCCCTGGCTCCGAATCGTTTCTGACCCGCCTCTGCGAAATCCCCGGCATTGGGAAGTGGACCGCGCAATACGTGGCGATGCGGGCGTTAGGGGAACCCGATGCCTTTCCCTCCAGCGATCTCGGGCTCTTGCGCGCGATGGCCCTTGAAAACTCTCGCGATCTGGAGCTACGCGCCGAAGCATGGAGGCCTTGGCGCGCTTACGCCGCCATGTATCTCTGGAGTATCTGCAGCCAATATCCAAATCGCGAAAGTCGGCCTGCTCCTGGCAAGAGTCCAAAAATAGCAGCGGCAATCGCCGTGCCTTATCGGCCCGTTTCAATAGTCGTGTAGCGGTCAGCGGCGGCGAGTATGCGGTGCAACATATCCAGGTTATCTGCGGAGTCCGATCCGACAACCCTTAAGGACCTCCATGACTCTTCTTCGCACTACGACGTTCGCTATCTTCTCTTTCGCGGTTTCCCTGGGTCCGGCGCGTGCTGCTGTCGCTCAAAATGTGAACACGCAGGACATGGATCGTTCCGTCAGGCCAGGTGACGACTTCTACCGGTTTGCCAATGGGGGCTGGCTCAGGACGGCAGCGGTTCCCGTTGGTCAGTCGAACTACGGCACTAGCGCCATGTTGATGGAGAAGACGAGCGAGCGAGTGCGCAATCTCATTCAAGAAGCAGCCGCAGCCAGGCCTGCCGCAGGTAGCGTTGCGCAGAAGGTTGGCGACTACTACGTCAGCTTCATGGACGAGAACGCAATCGAGGCGAAGGGGATGACACCTCTGGCCGACGAGATGGCCACAATCTCAGCGATCTCAAACAGAACGTCGCTGTCGGCTTATCTTGGTACCACCTTAAATAGTGAGGTTGACGGGCTCACTGCCAACGCTGACCATATCTTCGGCGTGTGGGTCAATCAAGGTTTCAGGGATTCGGAGCGCTATGTTTTCCATCTATTGCAGGGCGGGTTGGGCATGCCCGATCGCGACGACTACATCGACCCGTCGCCAAAAATGGCCGAGTTGCGCGCACAGTATCAGGCTCACATTGCAACCATCCTGAAACGGGTAGGCCTTGCAGACTCGGAGAGCAGGGCGGCGCGCATCCTGGCACTCGAAGTTCGCATCGCGCAGGCTCGCGCGCCAGACGCCGACGCCGGTGATGTCTTCAAGCAGAACAATCCATGGAAACGGGCCGACTTCAACATCAAGGCGCCGGGCATCGATTGGAACGCTTACTTTACGTCAGCCGGAGTCACCGATCAGCCTGAATTCATCGTTTGGCAGCCGTCAGCGCTTACAGGCACTTCCGCGCTCGTGGGCAGTGAGAGCATCGATCTGTGGAGAGACTATCTGAGGTTTCACCTTATCGAACATTACGCCTGCGTATTACCCAAGTCCGTGGCGACCGAAGATTTCGCCTTCTACGGCACGATCCTGTCCGGTACACGGCAGATGCCGGATCGCAGCAAGGACGCCATCACCGCCACCAACGGCGCTCTCGGCCAGGCGGTCGGCCAACTCTATACGCAACGTTATTTCCCGCCCGAGGCTAAGACCAAAGCGCAGGCCATGGTCGCCGACCTGATCGGCGCCTATCACGCCCGCATTGCAAATCTCAGCTGGATGTCAGCGGAGACAAAGAAAAAAGCATTGGCGAAGCTTGACGCACTTACGATAGGCGTCGGCTACCCTGACACATGGATCGATTATTCGAGGCTTGAGGTCATGCGCGGCGACGCCTTCGGTAACATGCGCCGGGCCGAAGCCTTCAATCGTTTGCGCAACTTGGCGAAGCTGAAACAACCAGCCGATCCGGCCGAGTGGAGAATCGATCCGCAAGTCGTCGGCGCCGTCATTGTGTTCAGCCCCAATTCCGAATTTTTCTCGGCCGGCATCTTGCAGCCTCCTTATTTCGACAGCCAAGGGGACGCCGCCTCCAACTATGGCTCCGCCGGCGCCGGCATCGCCCATGAGATCAGCCATAGCTTCGACGAACTCGGCAACATGTACGATTCTCAAGGCCGCCTCGTCCATTGGTGGACCGCGGAAGACTCGGCGAAATACCACGCGGCGGCGGCAACGCTGGTGACGCAATTTGACAAGTACTGCCCCTTTTCCGATCTCTGTGTCCACGGCAAGCAAGTCCTGAATGAAAATATCGCCGACCTGGCGGGATTGCTGGTGGCGCATGACGCCTACGTCCTCTCACTGAAAGGCAAGACCGACGTCGTGATCGGCGGCCTCAGTGGGGAACAGCGGTTTTTCCTGGCGTTCGCTCAGAGATGGCGGAAGGTCCAGGGCGAAACCGTGCTCCGCCGGCAGATCGCAACGGACAACCATCCACCCGGCGAATACCGAAGCGACACGGTGCGGAATGTAGAATCGTGGTACAAAGCCTACGAGATCGCACCTGGCGACAAGCTCTACCTGAAGTCCGAAGATCGCGTTGGAGTATGGTGACGCAAAGTCGCTTTTGTGGGGAAGCTGGTGTCTGGCCGCACTGGCGTTTGTGCTAAGCGATTAGCATGAAGTGAATATGCGAGTTAAGACCGTCTGTTTTGTGTTAGGGCTATTTGTGTAAGAATGCCTATGTCTACTTGACAACGCACCAGGTTAACGATTATAAGCAACGTCGATAATCGTTTAGAACTGCTGGGCATCTTGGCCATCGAAAGAAACACATGAAAGGATCGAAGGTGCGGTTCCTCTTTGCTTCGGCGCCCGACAGTTGGGGCGTGCTGGACTATCCCGGGCCCTCGTGGGAGCAATCTTACGAGAAGATGCTGGATGAGATGGTGGACGCCGGATATACGGGAACGGAACTCGGTCCCTACGGCTTCTTTCCCACCGATGCCGAGATTCTTCGACCGCAACTCGCAAAGCGAAAGTTGGAACTGCTGGGTTCCTTTGTGCCGGTTAGGATGGGGGACCCTGGTGCTGGGGCGGTGGTCTTGGAGCGGATTCGCAAGGTAGGCAAGTTGCTCGCGGCCCTGAAGGCTCCCTTCCTTGTGATGGCGGACGATCAATCGGCGGAGCGCAACGCTTTTTCCGGGCGGGCTTCCGATCCGGGTTGTCCCAGCTTGAGTGGGGAGCAATGGCGTTACGTAGGAAAGGTTGTTGCCGAGGCTGAGAAGGTTGCGAACGAATTCGGCCTGGATCTCGTGTTTCATCCGCATGTCGCAACGTATGTCGAAACGCCCGATGAGTGCGAGAGATTCTTCGATGCTACCTCGCACACGAACATCGGACTTTGCCTGGATACCGGGCATTGCGTGTATGGCCAGGGCGATTCGGTGCGGGAAGCGGAAAAGTATAAGAGCAGGCTGCGGTTTGTACACATAAAGGACTGCAACGCGGCGGTGCTGCAAGAGGCTCGACGCCACAAGTGGACGTTCGAAGAAGCCATTGAGCGCAAAGTTTTCACGGTGATCGGACAGGGTGATATCGATTTCTCCGCTTTCTTTCGAACATTGGCGAAGAACGGCTACTCTGGATGGTCGGTTGTAGAGCAGGATGTAAAGTTTGGCGACCCGACTGTCCGCCCGGCGGAGAGCGTGGCTGCAAGTTTGAAGTATTTGCGGGGTGTGGTGAGCACTGTCGACGATGGCAAGGCAGCGTCCTGATCCCGACGAAAACCGAACAGACTGGAGCTCTTCGAGAGGCGAGATGCGGAAACTGGGAGTTGGTGTCTTGGGCGTTGGAGAAATGGGACGACGCCACGCCGAGAATCTTAGGCGACTAGTACCGCAAGCCCGACTCGTGGCGGTGGCGGATGTAGCCGCGGAGCGCGCCCGCCGGACGGCCGAGGAACTGGAGATTGAGAATTCGTATGGCAGCCTCGACGCCATGTTGGAGTGCAAGGGTCTGGACGCCGTAGTCATCGCGACTCCTGATAAGTTCCACGCAGCAGCCGTCAAGACCGCCGCAGCCGCGGGCAAAAACATCCTCTGCGAGAAGCCGATTGCGCTCACGCTGTCCGACGCCCATGAACTGCTCGGCGCCGTGTCGAAGGCGGGCGTGCGTCTTCAGGTCGGCTTCATGCGACGCTACGATCCCGCATACTCCGCCGCCATGAAGCGCATTGAAGCGGGCGAGATTGGGGTTCCAGTAGTTTTCAAATCGATCGGACGTGACAAAGACGGTCCCCCGCTTTCCGCCTATCAGCCAAATCTAAGCGGAATGTTGTTCTATGCCAATACCATCCACGACTTCGATCTGGCCCGTTGGCTTATGCAGGATGAAGTTGCGGAAGTCCACGCATATACAACTGTGGCTACCCGGCCCGAACTGGTGCAGTTCGGCGACGTGGTTGCGAGCGTCGTTAACCTAAAATTCCACGCTGGCGCGATCGGCAACATCGAATCGCACTCACAGGCGGTTTACGGGTATGACGTGCGTACGGAAATTGTTGGTTCAAAGGGGTCGATCCTCGTAGGAAGTCTGTACCAAACGCCGGCAACTGTTCTGACGACTCGCGGCAGTACGCAGCCGATTGCAGACCATTTCCTAACCACGTTTGCGGATGCGTATCTGGCCCAGATCCAGGATTTTGTGGATGCCATGTTGAAAGATCGTCAGCCTCGAGTAGGCGGAGAAGACGGACTGAAAGCTCTGGCAATCGCGGTGGCGGCAGAGACTTCTCATTTGCAGGGGAAGGCGACGGCGGTGTCAGTTAGCGGTTCCGCGGGGGCATCGTGAGGCGCGAACCACCGCTTTTGTGAACACTCATTGGAGGCAGGCGTGACCACGGCCACAACTTCAGTATTCAAGAGCCCTCTGCACAAGATGACACAATCCACACCTACTTGTTTGTGGAATGATTCGGCCTCGGTGCAGGAACTGGGCTATTCAATCGAGCACGGTGCAGTCGGAGCGACCTGCAATCCAGTGATTGTGCTGGGTGTGTTGAAAAAGGAGATTAACGCCTGGAAGCCGCGGATTCAGGGGCTCATCAGAGAGTTTCCGACTGCAACCGAGGATGAGCTCGCGTGGCAGTTGGTCCGTGAGATTTCCGTAAACGCGGCCGCGTTGCTGAGGCCTATCTTCGACGAGCACTGTGGCAAGAATGGCCGGCTCTCCATTCAGACCGATCCACGACTATTTCGGAACAGCGACGCGATCCTGAAGCAGGCGATCGAGTTTAACCGGCTCGCACCCAACATGATCGTGAAGATTCCGGTGACTCAGGCGGGAATTCCAGCGATTGAGGAAGCGACGTACCAGGGCATCAGCATCAACGCGACCGTGTGTTTTACCCTGCCGCAATGTATTGCCGTGGCCGAGGCCGTTGAGAGGGGACTGAAGCGACGCGAACGGGAGGGAAAGGAAATCTCGTCGATGGGGCCGGTATGCACGATCATGGTAGGCAGACTCGATGACTGGCTCAAAGTTCTCGTGGAGAAGAATGATGTGGCGATCGATCCCGGCTATTTGGAATGGGCTGGGGTGGCAGTGTTCAAGAAGACGTATCAGATCTTCCGCCAGCGCGGTTACCGCATTCGGTTGTTGTCGGCTGCGTTTCGCAATCACATGCACTGGAGTGAGTTAATCGGCGGTGACATTGTTATTTCGCCGCCGTACTTATGGCAGGTTCGCTTCAATGCCAGCGACGTTGAGGTGCGTCCGCGTATTGACGAGCCCGTGCAACCCGTTGTTATTGAAACTCTGTTCAGAAAATTCCCCGACTTCCGCCGCGCCTATACCGAAGAGGGCCTCACACCCCAGGAATTTGACATGTTTGGTCCAACGGTCCGTACCCTTCGGCAATTCGTTACCGCCTGTCACGATCTTGACGGTCTGGTGCGCGATTTCCTGCTGCCCAATCCTGAGGCATCTTAGCTGAGTTGACCTAAACGTTTTGAATCGCGTCAAAATCCTGATATCTTCCGGTTGTACCGTATGTCTTCAAAACAGGCCAAGCCACAAAAGCCCGGTAAGGCGGCAAGCATCTCCGATGTCGCTCGCGAGTCGGGCGTATCGATCTTCACCGTCTCCGCGGTGGTCAACAACAAGAGTCATGTTGGCAAGAATCTTCGCGAGCGGGTTGAGGAAGCGATCCGCAAGCTGAACTACCGTCCTAACCTCATTGCTCGTAGCCTGATTAAACAAAAAACCCAGACGATTGGCATGATTGTGCCCGACATCGTGAATCCGTTTTTCCCCATGGTAGTTCGCGGCGCTGAGGATGCCGCGCAAAAGCAGGGCTACAATCTTCTGCTCTGCAACAGTGATGACAGTTTGGCCAAGGAGGAGACCGCCATCGAACTGTTACTTTCGAAGCGAGTCGACGGAATTCTGCTCACGAAAGCTGCCGGAGAGTTTTCACCCTCTCTGCGCCAGATGATTAAGGAAATGAACATCCCCTTCGTCCTCGTCATGCGCACCTATCCACAACTGACGAAGGACGCGGTCATCAGCGACGACTATCAGGGAGCCTATGAGGCGGTGTGTCATCTGGCGCGCTCGGGGCGCCGTCGCATCGGTCTTATCAGCGGACCACTCAAAATCAGCAACGCCAAAGAGCGCTGGCGCGGGTTCCGCAAGGCGCTGGAAGAAAAGAAACTGCCTTACGAACCCGATCTTGTGGTCGAGGGGGATTACCGGATCGAATCCGGCTTCCGCGCAGGGCATGCCTTGCTCTCGCATCGGCCCGACGGGATCTATGTCGCGAACCATCTGATGACGATCGGATTGCTGAAGGCGGTCGACGAGATGGGATTAAAGTGTCCCGAAGATTTCGGATTGGTCAGCTTTGACGACTATCCGTGGTTAGGGGTTTTCCGGCCCCGACTTACGACCGTGGAGTTGCCGAAACATCAACTGGGAAGCGAAGCCGCGGAGTTGCTGATCCAGCGCATTGGCGGAAATCATGGCAAGCCGGTGCTCAAGAAACTATTGCCCGAGCTCCGGATCCGTGAGTCGTGCGGGTTTGCCCAATTCGTGTCCAGTGAACAGCGCCGAGCCAGTTCACCCGAGCCGTCGACTGTTTCTCTCGCCAACCCCTAGAGCACTTCATTTCGGCCGATTCTTACGTTTCGGTGAAATTGAAAAGCTTTGGCCGAAGCGTGAACATCCGTGTTCTGTAGCTGGCATACACCAGCCCAATTCCCAGCCAGACAAGTCCAGCGTACTTAGTCCACGGCTGCAGGCCGATCAGCAGAACGAAGCAGAACACTGCGCCAAACCCTGGGATGAGCGCATCAACGAAAAATGTTCTGTGCCCGACCGCTTGCGGCGAAAACCAGAAATGCAGCACGGCGACAAGATTGACTGCCGTGAATGCTAGCAACGCTCCGAAGGTTACGATCTCCGCCGCTCGTTCCCATGGAATGGTCAGCACGGCGATGTAGGCCAGAACTCCGACAATCCACTCGTTGTAAATGGGACTCCCTGTCTTCGGACTCAGATGGCCGAAAATTCTCCTGGGAATTACATCATCGCGGCCCATGCTGTATAAGAGGCGCGCCGCACCGACGTGTCCAGCGAGTCCACATGCCATGCTGGAAACCAAAAGTACGACCCCATAGGCGGTGAAGAGCAGAGGTCCGCCAGCAATTCGTGCCACATCCATAAAGGCGGTTTCGGGATTTAGGAGGGTGGCGTGGTTTGGCCATACGAGCTGTGCCAGGTATACCTGCAGCCCGCTGAAGAGTCCGGTGAAGACACAAACCAGAACTGAGGCGAGCAGTATGTTTCGTTTTGGATTCTTGACTTCCTCGGCGAGGATAGAAACGCCGTCAAATCCGATAAATACAAGCGCGGCAAAGGAAGTTCCTGCCGCCAGGGCGCGCAGATTGAACGTTGCGGGATTGTAGATCGGCTGCAGAGAGAACAGTCCACTGAAGCTCTGGTGCAGCACCACGTGACGGAAAGCTTGAACGAGAAATACACCGGTCACTAGCAGCATGAATCCGAGCAGCACTTCATTCGTGCGCGCATTGAACTTGATTCCCTGCACGGTCATCACGGTGATAAACCCCACAGTGAGCGCGGCAAGCAGCGCAAAGGGGATCTGCGGCATCATGCGATGGATTGCCAGGACAGCATAGAGTGAATTCTGGATGGGCTGGAAAAGATACTCCAGGAACATCGCCCATCCCACAATGAAGCCCACGTGCGGATTCAGCGTCTCACTGATGTAGGAGTACACGGATCCCGAAGACGGGTAGACATGGGCCAGACGGCCAAAACTAACGGCAGTCACCGACATCGCCACCATCGCCAGCAAGAGCGTGGTCACGGTGTGCCCGTGGGAAAGGACTTGCGCCTCGCCGAAGAGGGGAACCGCGGCAATCGGTGAAGTGAGAATGACCCCGTAGTAAACGAGGTGCCACACACTTAGGACGCGCTTGAGATGCGGTTGCCCGGGCGTCTGTGCCGGTGTTGCCCCTGTGGTTGTTTGCACCCTTGGCTCTCTCTTCTAAAAGAAGTAGCGTTCCTTTTTGCGGGCTTCCTCGTACTTCTGGCGAGTGGCTTTGACAGATTCGCGATCGGATACTTCGGCGATGGGCACGTCCCACCAGGATTCGTAACTTGGGATTGTTTGTTCGTATGCGGTCTCGATGACGATCACTGAAGTGCGCGACTGTTTACGGGCAGCCGCCAGAGCGGCTTTGAGATCTTCGCCAGTCCGGGCTAGAGCCGTCCACGCCCCGAGACTCGCAGCGTTGGCCGAGAAATCGACGGGTAAAACGTCACCCTCGTATTTGTCGTCGCGGCGATACCGGTACTCTGTTCCCATCCCTTCATTACCGCAACTGCGACTGAGCCCGCCAATGCTGGAGAAGCCGTGGTTGTCGAGCAACACGATGTTGAGTTTGTACGCCTCCTGCACGGCGGTCACGATTTCCTGCGCCATCATCAGATAGGAACCGTCTCCGACGAGTACGTACACTTCACGATCCGGATAGGCCATTTTTACGCCCAGTCCGCCTGCGATTTCGTAGCCCATGCAGGAGTACCCGTACTCCATGTGGTAGCCGCCGACCTGACGGGTGCGCCAGAGTTTGTGCAGGTCTCCAGGCAGGCTGCCGGCGGCGCAGACCATGATGTCGGAAGGTTCCGTGAAATTGTTGACGATTCCGATCACTTCCGCTTGCGTAATAGGTGGATCTTTGCGCAGACCGTGGATACGATCGACTTCCTTTTCCCACCTGGCGCAGAAGGCATCGATTGCTTCCTGGTAGCTCTCGTCGATTTTGTAGCCGGTGACTGCCTGATGCAGTTCCTGGATCGTTGTACGGGCATCACTGGTGAGCGCCAGAGCGGCGTGCTTGTAGGCATCGAATTCGGAGACGTTGACGTTAACGAAGCGTACGGCTGGATTCTGAAAAGCGGTCTTCGATGCCGTCGTAAAGTCGCTATAGCGGGTGCCGATGCCAATGATCAAGTCAGCTTGGCGGGCCAGGATGTTCGCACCAGGAGTACCGGTGACTCCAGTGGCTCCGAGGTTGTTCCGGTGGTCGTAGGGCAGAGCGCCTTTGCCGGCCTGGGTTTCGCAGACGGGAATCCCGGTTGCTGTTACGAACTCGGAAAGCGCTGTCGTGGCTTCCGAATAGAGAACGCCACCGCCGGCGATGATGAGCGGTTTCTTCGCGGCGCGAATCCAGCTGGCCGCGCGCTGTAAAAGTCGTTGGTCGCATCGATTGCGGGGAATGGACCACACGCGCTTTTGGAAGAATTCTTCGGGGAAATCGAAGGCCTCGGATTGCACATCCTGAGGTAGGCACAGAGTGACAGTGCCGGTCTCGGCGGGAGAAGTCAGGACCCGCAAGGCCTCGGGAAGGGAAGTGATCAGCTGCTCGGGACGTTGAATGCGGTCCCAATAGCGCGAGACCGGCTTGAAGCAGTCATTTACGGAAATGTCTGGCGCCAGTGATGATTCGAGTTGCTGCAGCACTGGAGCAACATTGCGCCTGGCAAATATGTCGCCCGGCAAGAGAAGCACTGGCAGTCGATTAATCGTTGCCAGAGCTGCACCAGTCACCATGTTCGTAGCTCCAGGGCCGATGGAAGTGGTGCAGACCAACGTCCTCAGGCGGAAGGTTGCCTTGGCAAAGGCCGCCGCTGCGTGCACCATTGCCTGTTCATTGCGGAACAGGGAATACCGCAGACCTGTGTCCTGCTCAAGAGCTTGCCCCATCCCAGCGACGTTTCCGTGTCCGAAGATTCCAAAGCAGCCCGCGAAAAAACGATGCTGCCCGCCGTCTCGCTCGACGTATTGATTCCTGAGGAAGGCAATGATGCTCTGTGCGACTGTCAGGCGTCTCGTCATAAGGCGTGGCCCTCTTCAGAATACCGCCTGCTCCTTCTCTCGACTCCGCCCTTCCAGTTCAGCACGCAAAATCTGTACCCCGTATTGTGGGACTTGCTCTGCCCGCTACTCAATCGTCAGAAATGATCACTCGCGCACAAGCGGCAAACGAAGATCTGTGCCATTCCAAGAGGAACGGATCCAAGCATGTTGCTGGTCTTCGGTAACCGCGAGGGCACGCGCAGAACCGGCCAGGAAATTCAGATAGTAAACGTCATAGCCAGGACCGGCAACCACGGCGTGATAGCCGCTGTGCACCAGAACTGCATCGCCATCCAGCGCTTTCAAGATCCGCTCACCAGCATGTTCTCCTCCGTACAGATGTTGGAGGGCAAAACCTCCACGCTGGATCCGGTAGTAGTAGATCTCGTCCAAGTCCGCCTCAGCGGGCGGATTATGGACGTCGTGCTTGTGCGGAGGGTAGCTCGACCAGTTTCCGCCCGGCGTGTAAACCTCAATGACCATGAGCTTATCAGCGGGAAATGTGGGAGAAATTACATCCACGATCTGCCGCGAAGAGTTTCCGCCGCCTCGAAGGCTGCTCGCGACGTCGCGCGGAGTTATCAACTTTGATTCCAGTCGGGCCTTGGAAGGTACTCGGCATTCCGCGATCTCGCAAGTTGTCTCGGCGAGGAACGAAACGCTGCCCTGGGAGGCGAGGTAAAGAGTGTAGGGAAGTCCGTCGAAAACCGTCTTGCGCTTTCCCAAGGCTATTGCCCCCTTGCCCCAATCGGCCACACAGGTTCCACCCAGGATCACGAATGCGGCCTCCTCGTCCTCGGTACACGTCTGAAAAACGTCACCGGGTTGCAGGCGACGGACGAAGAAACCCATCCACTCCCAGTGGGCCTTCTCGCGGGGCAAATGGAGGAGTTCCCCTGCCTGTTGGGGCGGGAGGTTCACTGAATGAGCAAGGAATGGTTTTTCGTTCAATCGCGATCCGTGGTGGAAAGAAATGTGCAGCTCATATCTAAACGATTTGACACTATGGCAAAAACACGCTTTCCTTGTCAATGGGGATCCAACTTCGGGCGGTGGCCCGACGGGGTCCAGCGGGGGCCAATCGTTAATGCGCCCGTAACAATGCACTGTTAATCTATGGTCTCTGGCCTGTACGAAAGAAGTTTTTCGTGCGGAATCTGAAACTTTGTCTTGACCTGCGTGCTTGATCATTGATATAAGCGCAGCGTATAAACGTTTTGACGAACTACCGAAAGTCCAAAACGACCCAAGACGGCTGGGCGGAAAGCCTGGGAGGAACTATGAGATCGAATCGTCGCAACCATGGCAAGACAGGCGCGGCAGCAGGCAACAGCGGTGGGCTCGCGAGATGTTTCTGCTTTGTGTTGATCGCGTTGGCAGTGATCTGCGGCACGGCCGGACAAGTGCACGCCAAGGTAGACGCCGGAATTTCCGGAATCGTAACCGATTCGAGTGGCGCTGTGGTTTCAGGCGCATCCGTCCAGGTGAAGGCGACCGAGACCGGAATTGTGCAGAGGCGGCAGACCAACACCGACGGGTTCTACGCTTTTGTTGACCTCCAGCCGGGTCACTACGACATCGAGGTGAGTCAGGCTGGATTCAACACTTACCGCCAGACGGGCATCCTCCTAGACGTGAATTCCGCCAAAGTCCTGAACATAAAATTGAAGGTGGGTCAGATCAGCGAAAAGGTCGAGGTCTCTGCGGACACCGTGCAACTGGATACGGCCAGCACGCAGAACGGCGAGGTTATCCGCGCGGAGACGATTACGGGCGTTCCCCTGGTGACGCGTAGCTATACCGACCTCCTAGCTCTGCAACCGGGAGTTACGCCTGTCTCCTCAGGCCTCGCGGGCGGGCAAGGAGGCCAGTTCAGTGCCACCGGGTTCACGTTTAACAACGTTTCGGGCGATCTAAACGCGGGCAATCTTTCCGTCAATGGCCAGCGTGAATCGGCGAATGGCTTTTTGTTGAATGGAACCACTGTACAGGAATTCGCCTTCTCCGGGGCAGGGATGATTCCAAACCTGGACTCCATCGCAGAATTCCGGATTGTGACGAACAATTTCGATGCGGAATATGGGAACTATGCTGGCGGCCAGATCAATGTCATCACGAAGTCCGGGACAAATAAGTTTCACGGTAGCGCTTTCGAATTTTTGCGTAACCGATCATTTGACGCCAAGAACTATTTTTCCCTAACGAAAGACGATCACAAGCAGAACGAATTTGGGGGCACCGTCGGTGGTCCCATCGTGAAGGATAAGGTGTTCTTCTTCGCCGACTATCAAGGCAATCGCGTGGTTCAGGGGCAAGCCGGCTCGACCGGTCTCCAGGCGGTTCCGACGGAAGCTGAGCGCCACAGCGACTTCTCGGCTCTTGCAAGTTCACTGACCGGGACGGTACAGGGGCCTGCGTGGGCGCAGCAGCTGTCCGACACCCTTGGATATGCAGTGACAGAAGGCGAGAACTACTACACGCCGGGGTGTGCAGATACAGCCACATGCGTCTTCCCCGGCGCGCAAATTCCGACTACCGCGTGGACGGTACCTTCACAGAATCTGCTTCAGTTTATTCCTCCGGGGAACGTAGGGGATGGAGTATTTTCGCCCATTGTTGTTCCTCCGATACGACTCACCGACAACAAGACCAGCGGTCGGGTCGACTACAACGCGCGCGTGGGCCTGCTCACGGGCTACTATTTCTTCGATCAGTTCCGACAGGATACGCCGAACATCTTTCTTCCCGGTTTCGGCAGTCAAAATAGCGGACGTTCCCAGATTGTGGAGATAGGCGACTCGAAGACTCTGGGCGCGTCATCGGTGAATGAACTGCGCCTGGGCCTTACACGCCTCCGGTTTCTCATGCATAAACCGACAGGCGGCGACAACGTTACGCCCAAATCACTGGGCTTTGAAGAAGGGCCGGATACTCTGGGAATCTCGCCGTCGCTTCCTCAGTACGCGCACGTGCCCAATATCCACTTAAACAATAATCTTTCCTTTGGCGCTTCCGGTGGCCCCCTAGGTGTTACTGAGACTACGGTCCAGGTGACCGACAACTACAGCCGGGTTGTCGGTACTCACACGCTGACTTTTGGTGGACAATTCCGTTACAACCAATTGACCGAATACAACGGTGGGTCGAATGGAGACTTTACGTTTAATGGCACAGAAACGGGAGTAGACTTTGCCGACTTTCTGATTGGTGCACCAGTCGGCTATTCGCAAGGGCAGGGTTATCCATCCTACGGCCGCTCGCGCTACCTCGGTCTGTTCGCCCAAGACAGTTGGCGGGCCAGGCCGAATCTGACCATTAACTACGGGCTCCGCTGGGATGTGAGCCGTCCGTGGTCGGAGAAGAACGGCCAACTCGAAACGCTGGTGCTTGGTTTGGACTCTACCCGCTTCCCGGGTTCCCCTACGGGATGGGTTTTCCCGGGTGATCCCGGCATTCCGAGCACACTAGCGCCGACACGCTACAACAATTTTGCTCCCCGTGTGGGACTCGCCTACTCGCCTTCGTCGGACAGCGGCCTGCTAAAGACGTTGACTGGTGGACCCGGCAGGACCAGTATTCGTGTGGGATGGGGCAAGTTCTATAGCACCTTCGAAGGAGCGACGAACTTCAATGAGATCGGAGACGCTCCGTTCGGTGCCTTCTACGGCAGCCCCGTTCCGCCTGAATTCGTAACTCCGTTCGTCGATCGCGGCACCGGCAACATTGAGGGCCAGCGTTTCCCCGTGCCTCTGCCGACGACTAACACCCCGATCAATTGGGCAAACTTCCTTCCCATCGGCACTTCTCCCGCCTTCTGGTACAAGAATGTCCTCCCCTACACTGAGGAATATCAACTATCCATCCAACGGGAAGTCGGCTCAGGCACTCTCCTGACCGCTAGCTATGTCGGAACACAGGGCCACCACTTACTCTCGTCGCTGGAGGCTAATCCAAGTGATCCGGCTTTATGCTTGAGCGTTCATGAGAAAGCGCAGGTAGTAGCGGGAACGCAGCAGTGTGGAGCCGGATCAGAGACCGGATCGTTCCAGCCAATCGGTGGCGGTACGGTTGTCGCGCGGGGACCCTTTGGGGCTGCCTTTAGCAGTGACGGCTACTTCGTGAGCATTGGCAAGTCTAGCTACAATTCGCTGCAATTGAGCCTCCGTCAACGGATCTCGCGGCTGCAATTTCTGGCTGGTTACACCTACGCCAAATCTCTCGACAACGGCTCCGGATATGGGGAGCAGATCAACTTTGTGCGACCGAACGAAAGATCACTCTCGTCCTTTGATTTACGGCACAACTTCGTAATCAGCTACGACTACCAGTTGCCCTTTGATCGCCTCGGTGGACCTAGTCGTCTGGTGAAGGGCTGGAGGTTGAGTGGTATCACAAGGTTCTCGACGGGTCTTCCTGTTACCCTTGTGGAAACTGACGATGCTTCTCTGCTCGGCACCGGCGGTGCTGGCGCCATCTCGCTTCCTATCGATACCCCGAATTTTGCAGGAGGTTCGGTGCATCTCGGCGATCCCCGGAATGCCGGCGTACCCTACTTTGATTCCTCTCTATTCACTCCAGAAGGTGATGTAGTAAATGACGTTAATCTCGGCCATCTGGGTAATTCACGGCGGCGCTTCTTCTCCGGACCTGGTCTCAACAACTGGGACATGGCGCTGCTGAAAGACACAATGATCAAAGAGGGCATGAATCTGGAGTTCCGTGCAGAACTCTTTAACGCCTTTAATCACGCCCAGTTTAATCTGCCCGACGGGAACATCACCGATCCTTCGTTCGGCTTTGTTACAGCGGCGAACCCTCCACGCATCATGCAACTTTCACTCAAGCTGCTGTTTTAGTCAGACTGGCTCCCGTCGCCAGGTATGATCAGATGGCCCGCTGCGAGGCGGGCCATCTGAGAAGAATGAACATCGGATTCGCTCCATCCATCACTATGCCTGCCGCTGTTGTCCGGGACGCTCTCAGTCGAGATAGTGCGATGGCAGACAGCAGAAAGGCTGCATGACGCCAATGAAAAGTCCGAATTCAAGACGAGCTTTCATTAAGACGGCGGCATTAGGGTTAAGCGCACTAGCTGCAAGCGCATCGGCGCTGCACTCCTCTACCGCACCAGCGGTAGGTCCTGTTCGAACCGTTCCAGACCCAGATGCAAAGCCACCCGGATCGGACATTGCGGTCTGGATCACAAGCCCGAAACAAAGGTTTGCCGCCGGCCCCCCGATTCCCTGGCAGCCGGCATCGCTCACACCCTCTGCAGATTCCATTCGGCTTATCGAAGCGAACAAGTTTCAAGACATTCTGGGTTTTGGAGGTTGCTTCTCCGGTGCCGCCTGTTACGTGATCAGCCAACTACATGCACCGGCCCGTGAGCAGTTGCTGCATGAGATGTTCCACCCGTCGGAAATGGGGTTAAGCGTCCATCGCACTTGCATCGGAGCGGCTGACTCCGCGGCGACGCTTTACAGCTATGACGAAGGAGACCCCGATCCCGAACTCACGCGCTTCTCCATCGATCACGATCGAGAATATATTCTTCCGCTGCTCCGCCGGGTGCGCGAGATCAACCCTGACGTGTTTCTCTTTTCATCGCCATGGAGCCCGCCTGGTTGGATGAAATGGAATAAGTCGATGCTGGGTGGCTCCATGAGCCGCCAGTATCTCTCCTCATACGCCCAGTATTTTCTGAAGTTCTTACAGGCTTATGCTGCGGCAGGGGTGCCAATCCAGGCCATCACTACGCAGAACGAAATTGATACCGACCAGCACGGTCAAATGCCCGCATGTACTTGGTCGCAGGAGTGCGACATGGAGTTCATCATCGACCACCTCGGGCCGCTGTTCGAAAAGACGAATACGTCCACCAAGATATGGATACTTGATCACAACTATGTGTATTGGGGGCGGGTGATCTCGGAACTCGACGATCCCGATTTCCGAAGGTACGCCAATTCAGTTGCCTGGCACGCCTACACCGGCGAGCCTAGCATGATGAGTAAAGTGCACGCCGCTCATCCTGACGCGGAAATGTATTATACGGAAGGCAGCACGGATTATAACGATCCGCATTATCAGGACGACTGGATAAAGTGGAGCAAGACCTATACCGATGTGCTCAACAACTGGTGTCGTGCCGGAGTGGCATGGAACATGGCCACCGATGAGCGTGGCAAACCCAACATTGGACCATATCCGTGCGGGGGGATTTTGATCGTCAACTACCACACGCAAGAGATTATTCGCAGCGGTCAGTATTGGGCACTGGCGCATTTTTCCCGAACGATTCGGCGAGGGGCGCGACGGTTTGAGTCGCAAAGTCAGGCTGCCAATCTTGCCCACATTGCGGTTGAAAACCTAGATGGCCAAAATGTGCTGATACTCACGAATCTCGGTGCCGCCCGAACCATTCAGGTCAATCAGGGACTGAGCTCAGCCATGGTTCCGCTAGAAGAGAATTCGATCGCAACGCTGGTTTGGAAATAGTTCCACTCATCTTGGGTGAATGCAAAAGGGGTAAAGCGTGCGGCGTCGTGAGTTCATAAAATCAGCTGTGAGCAGCGCCTTATTGTGGAAGGCGCCGGCATTGCTTGCGCTCCAGGCTCCGTCCACATCGCCAGCACCCGATCCCGCAGTGAAGCGCGTCCTGGTGATGTTCAAGTGCCATTTCGACGCAGGTTTTATCGACACGCAGACAGCCGTAGTTCACCGTTATTTCGCGGAATACTTCCCGAAGGCAATCGATCTTGCTAGCCAGCTCCGCGAGTCTGGCAATCAACGCTACGTATGGACCACGGGGTCATGGCTGCTTTACGAGTACCTGGAGCAGGCAACGCCTGAGGAGCGCAAGCGAATGGAGAAGGCCATCTCGGCGGGCGACATTGCGTGGCATGCCCTTCCGTTCACATGGCAGACCGAGTTGATGGATGCGTCGATGATCTCCGGAGCCATTGGCCTGTCGCAGACGCTGGACCGGCGTTTTGGCAAAAGTACGACCGGGGCCAAGATGACCGACGTGCCCGGACACACGCGTGCATTGATTGCGCCGTTGGCTGCGCACGGCGTGAAGTTTCTGGATATTGGTGTGAACGATGCGAGCACGCCGGCGGAAGTTCCTCCCTTGTTCGTTTGGAAGAATCCGGGCGGATCTGCACTCATAGTGATGTATCACCACGGGTACGGTGACGTTGTGCGTGTGCCAGACTCGGACGTGGCTATCGCCATAGTGGTGGCCGATGACAACAGCGGACCGCACTCCCTGAAAGAGATTCACGAAACTTACTCCACTCTGAGTGACCGGTTCCCAAACGCCCAGATCGTCCCAACGAGCTTGACCGAGATTGCAAACGCGGTCGAGCCTCATCGCGGCTCGCTTCCGGTGCTGACCAGTGAAATTGGGGACACATGGATCCACGGTGTCGCCAGCGACCCTCTGAAACTCGCCAGATATCGCGAGGTAGCCCGGCTACGCCAGGACTGGCTAGCTCGGGGAAAGTTTTCCGTTGGCGATGCGACGGACGTCGCTCTGCTGCGCCATCTGCTCTTGGAGGTTGAGCACACCTGGGGCACGGATACCAAGACCTGGCTCGATTTCGATCACTACATCCCGAGCGATCTGGCCCCGATGCTCGACACCAAGAACTATAGGGTCGTGCAGTTTAGCTGGCAGGAGAAACGTCAAGACCTCTTTGCCGGGGTCGCCGCGCTTCCTTCCCCATTGCGTGAGCAGGCGCAGATGGCGGTGCGAAGTCTTGAAGCGGTTCCGCCGCGGCTGGCGCAACCTAACCCATTCCCGACTGCTGGTGAGATCGAAACTCCGCATTTCGTTGTGGGGATCGATCCAAAGACGGGAGCCATTCACCGTCTGCGTGACAAGAAGTCCAAGCGAGAATGGGCATCTAGCGAACATCCACTGGCCCTCTTTTCCTATCAGACTCTGTCGCAACAAGACTATTCACGTTTCTTTGCCAGTTACGTTGTTAGCGAGGAAGATTGGGCCAAGAAGGATTTTGGAAAGCCCAACATTGAGCGCTTTGGAGCGCAGAGCCAGGAGTGGCTGCCATCCGTCGCGGATCTCCAGGTGGAGGAAGGCAAGCAAGGGCATCGCCTCGTGGCACGTCTTGAGGTTCATGATCCGGAAGCTCTGCGCAGTGGGCGAGCAGCATTTCCGCAAAGGATGTATCTGGAGATGCTGTTTGCCAATTCGGAGCCGGTGATCCATTTGAACTTTTCCTGGTTTCAGAAACCGGCTACACGCCTTCCGGAGGCTCTCTGGTTGAGCTTCCAGCCGATTGCCTCAGATCCCGCAGGCTGGATGCTGGAGAAATCGGGCCAGCCGGTATCGCCATCGGACGTGGTCGCATCCGGGAATCGTCACATGCATGCACTCTCGAAAGGATTCGGCTATAAGGATGACAGCGGAACCTTCTTTGTCGAGACCATGGACTCGCCGCTAGTGGCATTGGGGACAAAGTCGCCCTTGCCCTTTTCGAACCGCCAGCCTGATCTCTCTGCCGGCATTCATTGCAACCTCTTCAACAATGCCTGGGGAACCAACTACATCATGTGGTCCGGCGAAGATATGCATTTCCGGTTTCTCCTCCACGCCTGAGGTGTGGCTGGAGATATGCGAGATCGGTGGGCGGAATTGTGGTTAGTCGGAAATCGAGGAGACATTGAAGGAGCGAGGCAAACCTTTGTGGTGGTTTTGTGCCTTGGGATTGGTCGCCTGTGCGCTTCCGGCCTGTCTGAAGGCAGAAACAAAAACACATAAGCACCGCACCGTGGTGGTTATCAGTCTTGACGGCTTTCCCGCGTACGCGCTGGACGATCCCAGACTTCCAATTCCCACCCTGCGCAAGCTAGCGCGGGAAGGCGCGGTCGCGACTTCGATGCGGCCAGTGAATCCAACGGTAACCTGGCCGAACCACACCGCCATCGTGACCGGTGTAGAACCGTCTGAACATCATGTTCTCTATAACGGTTTGCTGGTACGTCCCGAGGGCGGAGCGAAGCCCTCGATTGAACCCTGGCGCGACAAGGATCAGATGGTTCATGCCCAGACCATTTATGACACGGCCTACGAAGCTGGGCTCACGACTGCGCAGGTGGATTGGGTCGCCATCTATCGGGCGAAGACGATAACGTGGCAGTTCCCGGAGTTGCCCGATCCAGACGGCGTGATCGAGCGCGAGCTAATCTCGGCTGGAGTCGTCACGCCGGACGAGTTGCGGAAGTTTGAAGCCAGTAGCCAAGCTTGGCAAGATGAAATCTGGACAGCCGCAGCAGAAGACATTCTGGAAAAACACAAACCAAACTTACTTCTCTTTCACTTGCTCACGCTCGATGACACCAATCATGAGTATGGCCCCATGACCGCCGCGAGCTTCACTGCGATGGCGTTTCTGGATGCCAAAGTAAAGCAAATTGTGGATGTACTTCAGCGCTCCGGCCTGTCGGACAACGCGACGCTAATCATCGTTTCCGACCACGGATTCCGAACGTACAAGAATAAGATCCAAGCCAATGTTCTCTTGCGCGAGAAGGGCCTGTTGAGGGCAGGGCCCGGACCACCGAAGGGCGACGCCTGGGTTATGCCCGAGGGAGGCACCGCCATGCTATACGTGACAGATCCCGCCCGGAGGGCCGATCTAGTTCCCGAGTTGCGCCATATGTTTACAGGTGTGGAAGGCGTCGAAGGAGTGTATGGCGTCGAGGACTTCGCAAAACTTGGGCTGCCGACACCATTGCAGAGCGATCAGGCGCCCGACCTCGTGCTTGCCGCCAAGGCCGACTATATGTTCGGCAACGAGTCGGAAGGCGACTTCATCACCCGCGTGCCAGTCGCAGGTACTCATGGTTACCTCAGCACCGATCCCCAAATGCAAGCAATCTTCATTGCATGGGGCGCTGGCATTCCAAAAGGCATTCAGCTCGGAAACATTTCCAATCTCGACGTCGCACCAACGGTAGCGGCGCTGTTGGGGATTAAGATGAAAGGGGCGAAAGGGCACGCAATCGAGCAGATCGGGAAACGCATAGCTGGCCGCTGATTCAAATGAGGGAAACGATCTTGCATTTTACATGGGGGAATCGTTGCCCATTTTCAGCATACGGGACAGATCCGATTCCGCCTGATGTGATTCACCCCGTGACTCGCTAGCAATCGCCCAACTTTGTCAGAAGCTGATTTTGAGAATCTGACCATTGTTGCCCACGAACCATCCGGCATTCGGATTCGCAAATGCGACCGCCCAGTAACCGCTCACCTTGGGCAGTTTGAACCAGGTGCGCCCTTCGTCGGGAGTCCAAGCCGCTGCTCCCGAATCGAAGTTCGGCTCCGTCTCAACGGTGATTACAACGGATCGATCGAACTCGTGGTGGAATTCGTCATCGCCATGGCCACGATCCTCGCGGTGGCGAATGCCGCTCACATAGGCCAGGCAGAAGATAGTCCCTTGCACGGGAGGCTTGTTCGTAAGAGTCCACGTCTTGCCGCCATCGTTCGACGTTGCCGCATCGGCGGAACTGTTTGTGGACAAGTCGCCGCCACCCAAAACGCCATGCCAGGCATCGCGGAAGGCTACCGAGAGGCCACCCGCGCTGGGCGAACTTACCAGAGGTGTGTCATACGCGTTCCAGGTGTCGCCTCCATCTCGGGTGGCCAAGATCCTTGCGATCGATGAGCCGCCGGTGGCAATCCAGGCGTTTCTTCGTCCCTCGGTTGCAATGCAGGTCCCACTTGAGGAAAACGAAGCCTCCCCGGGCAGAGCCGGCGGCATATTGCCGCTAATGGACTGCCAGGTCATTCCATCGGTTGTGCGAATAGCGGGAAAGACTCCATTCACTGAATCGCTGTGCGTGATGCCCCGGTCCGGGGTCCAGAATGCGAAACAGTCATAGAATGCATTCACAGTCTCATTCGTGAACTGTGTGGTCCAGTTGGCGCCACCGTCTTCTGTTTTGTAGATGCGGAAATCTGTAGTGTTGTTCCCGATGGACATCAAATAAGCGACCTTATCGCTCACGCCTTGCACATCCCGGAATTGCAGGCTCTCAGCTCCGGGCACGACACCTGATTTCCACGTTTCCCCGCGGTCGGTAGTCACCACGTACGTCCCGCCAGTTCCGGCAGCCCATACCACACGGGAATTAACCGGACTGACAGCAATCAGCAACTGCGTGGTACCGCTACTCTGCGGAGTGAGCTTGGGTTGATGAGCTTTCCGGCGTTCTTCTGCGAACCCGAGAGTTGCGGAGATAGCAATCAAGAGAATGACCAGCAAGCGCTTCGACATGGGATTCCTCCTCGGACGGCCCTTCTTAGCGTGAGCAGTATAGGAACGTCGGAGAGGGGTGTCAAACGGGCGAGTCTTGAGTCTCACGAGGCTTTGTGGACGAATCGCCAGGAATCCGGAAGCTAGTTAGAAACGGATTTCTGGGAAATTGGCCCCGATTTCAACCTCCAATCGCGGCTGAATTCGACGCCCGGTTGGCGATGGGAGAAATCGAAGTTACCTCTGGGCAACAAAAACTCGGCCAGTTGCACTTGCAACAGCTACAAAAAGACGCCCGGAGCCGCGGTTTCTTGCTCTGTGCGAGAAAGGCGGCAGCCGCGCTAACTGTTCATCCACCGCCAGAGACGCTGCCAATCAGAAGTTGCCACGCAAAGCATTTGCCCAAGGCTTCCCAGCGGACTCTTCTTTCATGTAAATGGAGCAACGGTGCTCAGGGCAAAACGCAGGGGGTACTCGAGTGGATTTATTCCGCCTGAGGAAGTGCCCACGCGAAGAGGACGCCGCCGCTGCTGGTCACCAGGTATTGGCGACCGTCGAGTTCATAGGTGATCGGCGAGCTGTGGATTTGGGAGCCGGAGCCCGCGTGCCAAAGGGTTTTGCCGTCGCTCGAATCGAGCGCTAGGAAGTTCCCATGACCGTCGCCGGTGAAGGTGAGCCCTGAGTCTGTCGTGAGGACCCCCGCTCCAGATTCGGGCCCAATTTCATGGCGCCAATGGATCTTGCCGGTTTGGTAGTCAATGGCCTCGATCACCCCCTTGCCCCAGACGCCGTAATCCGCGCCCGCCCATCCGTATACGCCATCGGCTGGCTTGGCAAAGTAGATGCTGTAGCTGGGGTGGGCGTCGACGATGAATAAACCATTCCGCGTGTCGAAGCTGGGGGAACGGTAGTTGGTAAGACCGCCCTCGTCGGGGGCGATCAGACGTCCATCGGGCGCGGGTTCCTTTGCTGGATTCGGAATCGGACGGCCTTGCTTGTCGACGCCAAGCATCCAGTTCACGGGCCCAAAAGGAGCGGTCAAGAGATTTTTCCCGTTGGTGCGGTCAAGCACAAAGAAGTAGCCATTGCGCGAGGTCTGCATGAGCATCTTCTTCGGCTCGCCGTGGAAGTCCCCGTCGACCAGCACTGGAGTCTCGACGGCATCCCAGTCGTGCGTGTCATGCGGAGAGACCTGGAAAGCCCACACCAGTTTTCCCGTATCCGGGTTTAGAGCGACGATGGCACACGTGTAGAGATCATCACCCGGCCGCGTCGAGCCCTTCAGAACTGGAGTCGGGTTCCCGGTTCCCCAGTAGACGAGATTGAGGTCGGGATCGTAGGTTCCCGTCATCCATGTCATTCCTCCAGTCGTTTGGTCAGGGGTTCCAGCTGGAGGTGTGGAATTCCACTGCCACTGCGTTGCGCCCGTCTCCGGATCAATCGACCGGATGTAGCCGCTCAGGTTATCAAAATCCCCTGAAACTCCAACGAGCACGCGGTTCCCTACGATGAGGGGCGCCATGCTGGTCCAATAGCCCTTCGTGACATCTGCAACTTGTACTTTCCAGCGCACGGTTCCATCTTTGCCATTGAGGGAGAGAAGGTGTGCATCGGGAGACAAAAAGAAGAGATATCCCTTGTACATGGCCACGCCGCGATGCCCGATATGTTCCCCTTGGCCCCGCGGGTAGGTGTAATGCCAGATCTGGTGGCCGGACCGTGCATCGACAGCCCAAATATTGTCCGGAACGGTAAAGTACAAAATGCCATCGACCAGCAGCGGTGAGGATTTGATTGGCGCGGTCTGGTCGGTCTGAAAGGCCCAGGCGAGACCCATATTCTTCACGTTCTGTGGCGTGATCTGAGTGAGCGAACTGTGCCGTCTGCCGGAATAGTCGCCGTGATACCCCGGCCAACTGTCCGCAGGCGGATGGAGAAGGGTCTGCGCATCCACTCCTTGCGCCAGCAGTGTGCCGGGGAGCGTAATCGCCATCAGTATCAGTATGCTCACGGCAAGGAGAAATCCAGTCCTTAGAGAATTCATATATCGATTGGGGACTTCTTGAACCTTTCAAACCAAGAGCCGAGATAGATCCTCAACGTCTACCGCAATGTTTGCAAATATGCCATCAGGTTGTGAATGTCGTCATCGGTGTACTTGCTGAACAGTTCAACATGGGCATTCACAGGCGCGTCGACCTTGTGCTGCACATCGCTTGTCCGCCAGGATCGGTAGGAATCCGTGGGGTCAATGAGTCCAACCGTAAACTCATCGAGGTAGGCTAGCGTGCCGGTGATGGTTTGACCGGAAGCAAGGGTCACTGTAACTCTGGATTTTGCGTGTTTGGGATACAGCATCTGCTCCTCGAGTTCGAGGCCGCGGTAACGCGACGCTATCCCAGCAAGATCGCCGGTTGGCGAGTGGCAAGTGGTACATCCCCCGGCACCGTCGAAGTACTGCTTACCCGCTTGAGCGTTCCCAGTTTGGAGGTCGGCAACATCGACTCCCTTGCGCCCGCCCTTCCTACTGAGCGCATTGTTCTGTTGCGTGTGGATGAATGCCATCAAGCTCGCAATCTGCTGCTCCGAACGGTCGAAGCGTGGCATGCCCTTGTCAGGGCGCCCATTACGCACAACAGGGCCGATCTTGTCTCCATCCACATCCTCAGTTACCAGCTTGGACCTCGTGAGATCCGGACCGCTTTCTCCGCCGCCAGCGTCGCGGCCGTGACAAAAGGAGCAGTCTTGCCGGAAGAGAGAGCCCCCGCTCTCGACCAGGGCTGGCGGGTATGATTTGCGTACAATTGTGCCGCTTTGTCCGGCACCGTTCCGAGTTTGCGCGCCGGAAGTTGATGTCTGCGCTGCGGAGACGGCGACGCTTACGAGCAATGGAGCTGCCAACAGTACACTCCTGTGCAAGGCCAAACGAAGAGAATTCATGCCGAACAATATTCCTCCGCAGAAGAGCGAGACTACTCCATCAATCGAGCAATTCTAACGAGCAATTCTAATAAGAGATACAACGAGCTTCCTTGGCGCGGTCTAGCGCCTATCGCCAGTCGTTTGCGGCCGCGGATGGGAATCCGTACTGCCTTCCGTCATGCCCAGCACCCACTTGATCGCTTCAAAATACATCTTGCGGATGTCGGGATCATTCCAGGCTTCCTCAGTATGGCCGAGGGTCGAGTAGAAAACGCGCCCCTTGCCGTACGTCTTGTCCCACGCTACGGCGAAATCATGATCCGCTCTGTGGACGCGTGGGTTGTTCGCATAATTGAGCTTCGTCGGGTCGAGACTCAGCAAGACGTTGACCTTATCGCGCGACCAATCCTTGGGCTGGTAGATCTCGTCATACTTGACGAACGCTCTTGGAAAGTGACGGACCGCCGGGAAACTTGGATCCTCATTGACGATCGGTGCGTTGAACGTGGACCAGGGGTGCTGGTCGAACCATCCGCCGATCATTTCGCCGTATTCCGGCCATTTGTAATTGGTATCGAGGGCGGCATGAACGCCCACAAAGCCCTTTCCATCGTCCTTGATGAACGACATCATGTCGGTCTTCTGGCTTTCGTCGAGGTCAAGCTCACCTGTCGTGCTGACAAAAACCAGAGCATCGAAGTAGCCGAGATTTTTCGTGTTTCTTCCCAGGTCCTTCTTCGTGATGAGCTCGACATCGGTTCGAAGAGTGGTGTCCCATAGGCCACTGTCACGGCCCATGTTGTAAATGGCAACCATTCCATCCGAAACTGAATCGTGCTCGAATCCCTTGGTTTGACCGATCACCAGAATATGCTTGAGATGCAATTCCCTGGCGTGCGGCGGGGGGGCGACCGAAGAATCCACGGCCGGTTGATTCTGTGCGAGCGTGAAGGCAGCCAGGACCAGCAAGGACAGAAAGAGCAGTAGAGCGTTTCGAGTGGGGCGCAAGCGATCTCCCTTTTCGCTAAAATGCCATCGAGGCCTCCAAGGTAACATAAGACGCCTGCCGCTGACCCGCGCCAAAATCGCGGCCCTTCATGGTGCGGTTGGATTTGCAGCATCGGTCGAATTGGGGCACGCGGAAGAGCTTTTGGCACGCCGATTACTCGGGTTGACAATTTGTCCTCACCGCCCTACCTTTCTTGAGCGTTTGGACCAGCCGTTCCGAGGAGATAGAAAGCGTTATGCGTGTAGGAGTCTTTACTCCCCTGCTGTCGCAACTGCCGCTGGCCGTGGCTCTCAAGAAACTCGCGGCGCTCCACATCGATACCGTCGAACTTGCCACGGGAAACTATGTGGGCGATGCCCATTGCAAGCTTTCGATGCTCGAAAATCCCGCCGCGCTGGGTGAGTTTCGGAAGATTCTGGAGGATCACGGCACAAAAATTAGCGCGTTGAGTTGTCACGGCAACCCGCTGCATCCGGATAAGGATCGCGCGAGGCAGGATCGTGAAGTGAGTCGCAAGACCATTCTGCTGGCCGAAAAGCTCGGGGTCCCCATGATGGTGGATTTTTCGGGATGTCCCGGGGATTCGCCGAATGCTACGGCTCCCAATTGGGTCACGTGCCCCTGGCCGCCCGACTACCTCAAGGTGCTTGATTGGCAGTGGAATGAAGTAGTCGCGCCGTATTGGGTCGAGCACGCGAAATTTGCCGCAGATCACGGCGTGAAGATCGCAGTCGAGATGCATCCAGGGTTCGTCGTGTACAACCCAGAAACCATGCTGCGCCTACGCTCGATAGCCGGTCCGAATGTGGGTTGCAACTACGATCCCAGCCATCTCTTCTGGCAGAATATCGATCCCATCGCCGCTGTCCGCGTGCTTCAGGACGCCATCTTTCATGTCCATGCCAAAGACACGCAGCTTTACCCGAACAATCTGTCGCGCGCCGGCGTGCTCGACACCAAGCCATACTCGGAAGTGCGCGAACGTAGCTGGATCTTCCGCACCTGCGGTTACGGCCACGGTGCTGAGTGGTGGAGCGAATTTGTTTCCACCTTGCGCATGTTCGGCTACGATTCCGTCCTCTCCATTGAGCATGAAGACAGCCTGCTCTCGCCGGAAGAGGGCCTGACCAAGGCTGCTACCTTCCTCAACAGCATCGTCATTCGTGAGCGACCTACAGCCGCCTGGTGGACCTAACGAGCAGGGCATAAGAAGGGCAGAAGAGAAACAAGATGAAATCGATCAAAACGGCTATTCTCGGCACCGGCTTCATGGGCCGCGTGCATCTTGAAGCGGTACGGCGGGTGGAGTCCGTGGAAGCGGCGGCAATCGCGGGCAGAAACGCAGAAGCGGCGCGACGTCTGGGCGCGGGCTTCTCCATTCCTACGATTGCGACGGATTATCGCGATGTCCTGCGCGATCCGGCCATCGATGCGGTCCACATTTGCACACCCAACGCGCAGCATTTTTCAATGGCCAAGGATGCGCTCAAGGCGGGCAAGCACGTGCTCTGCGAAAAGCCGCTGGCCACTAGCGTGGAAGAGGGCGAAGAGCTCGTTTCTCTGGCGGCGCAGAAGGGACTGAGGAACTGCGTTTGTCACAACTTGCGCTACTACCCAATGGTGCAGCAGATGCGAAGCATGCGCGAAGCTGGAGAACTGGGCGAAATTCTGGTTATCCAAGGTACATATTCCCAGGACTGGCTTCTATACGATACGGACTGGAACTGGCGCGTCGAGACCAAGGCGGGAGGCCCTTCGCGGTGCATGGCGGATATCGGCTCGCACTGGTTTGATATGGCTGAGCACGTCACAGGTCTGCGTGTGAAGTCGCTCTGTGCCGATCTTCAGACGTTCCACCCAACGCGAAAGCAGCCGAAGCATTCCGTCGAAACCTTTGCCAATAAGTTGCTAGGGCCGGAAGACTACCTTGAAACGCCGGTGGATACAGAAGACTTCGGGGCTGTGATTTTTCGAATGGGGCAGCGCACACGCGGCTCTGTCACCGCCAGCCAGGTCGCCGCCGGGCGCAAGAATCGCCTCAGCATTGAGATCTACGGCACACGATCTTCCGTGGCATGGGACCAGGAGCGGCCTGACGAACTCTGGTCGGGCCACCGTGATGCCAGCAATCAGATCTTCATCAAGGATCCCTCTCTGCTGAAACCCGCGGCTCGTAGCTACGCCGATCTTCCCGGGGGCCACAGTGAAGGTTACGACGACACGTTCAAGCAAGTCTTCCGGCGCTTTTATGCATCAATCGGCACACCTGTCGGAGCGATCGAGTACCCACAATTCGTCGATGGATTGCGGCAACTCACGATTCTCAACGCTGCTCTGCAAAGCCACAGAACGCGAGGTTGGGTCGATGTTCCGGCACAAGCCGGCAGGTGAAAGGAGCAGGCGTGAATCGCAACGGGAAGCCATGTGCGTCCAGTTATGCGGGCTATCGCGTTGCCCCACAACCTCTACAAGGAAACGGTCGTTCTGCCTGGGTTGCCAAAGCGCAGGAGGCCTCGTTTATCATTGCTGGGAGTTTGGAGGGAGCGTTATGAAGGTTTCCGTGATACTCGTCTTGACTCTGACCTTGGGTGCTCTTTTTGCATTTGCTGCAGATCAGCCTCAGCCGCCAACTGCCGGCAACCAGGCCCCGGCATTCAGTTTGCTCAGCCAGGAAGGGACACAGGTTTCACTTGATCAGTTCAAGGGCAAGTGGGTTGTGCTTTACTTCTATCCCAAGGACTTCACCTCGGGCTGCACCATCGAAGCTCACAATTTCCAGCGCGACCTCGACAAATACACGCAGAAGAATGCGGTGATCCTCGGCGTCAGCGTGGACGATGTAGATTCCCATAAGAGCTTCTGCACGAAAGAAGGCTTGAATTTCAAGCTTCTCGCGGATTCCAAACACGCGGTTGTTGAGAAATACGGCTCGATCATGGAATACAACGGGATGACCCTTGCCGCGCGCAACACCTTCTTGATTGATCCCACGGGTGTTATCAGAAAGGTGTACCTCAAGGTCAGTCCGCAAGCTCACAGTGAGGAAGTGTTGTCCGATCTGCAACAACTGCAGTCCGCAAAGTGAGCGCTTCCACAGCCTGGGTTGAGACCCGCCACGACGTTTGGTTGGGGTGGGTTCTTTTTCGGGTGTGATTCACAAGACTGCTTCTGGCAATATTCGCGGATCGAGTGCTGCCCCCTCGGTACCCTCAGGTCCTCCACGCGATGCCGTTCATTGCGGTGCCGATTGCTGTGGCTTGAATACCGCGTCCACAAGGAGAACGATCTCCTCCATCTCTCCGTCAATGTCCATGGTGAGACGCGCCAGGTCCATGTTCGCGAGCCCCGGGCAGTGTTCGACGAGCGTTGCCCACGCGGCGTCCCCGGCGAGATCCACGCCCATAGCTTCGTAGTATCCGTATCCCAAGTCGCGCAGCCTGCACAACAAATCACTCAGGTGCACGAGAGCCACCAGGGGATGGACGGAGAGGGGCGCGACAACATCATGGTGAAATTCGACCACTTCAATCACATCCGCAGAGAAGCGCCATTGTTCGGCCAGAATCTTCCCGCTTTGACAGTGGGTGAATCCGAGATGCTCCTCTTCGATTCGATCGAGGGCCACGTGCCCCTGGCGGGCTGCCTGGATGCACTTGCGAAAATCCTCCGGGCACGCGAGTGTGTTGACCAGTATTCCCAAGTCGTGGAGCAGGCCTGCGAGGTAGGCTTTCTCGGGATCTGGATACCCGATTAACTTTGCCATCTTTCTGCTCACCAGCGCACAGCCCAAGGAGTGGCGCCAAAACGTCACTGCGTCGAGAACCCATTTGTCGGGGGGCACAATGTTGTTCAGGCTACAGCCCAGCAGGATCGCCTCTACCCGCTTTAGGCCAAGCGCCATGACCGCGCTACGCACCGTTTCGGTGTTCCGTCGCCCGAACAGTGGCGAGTTCGCCATGCGCAGGCACTGGGCCGCAATCGTCCCGTCGTAAGCCACCAGTTCGACTACCCGTTCCATATTCACTTGATCTGCCGGTAACCGGAGCATGGAAACGAGCGGCTGGACGATCACCTGGATGGTCGGCATGGCCTCCAGCGCCTCGATTTTTGGCCGGATTTTGTCGAGTCTTTGCGGGTTCATGGCTTTCCTCCGCCGGTGTATCCGACGGGCGGTTTCCAGTACCCGATGGCTCCCGGGAAAATGCACCAAGTGAAATCTGTCGTCCACCTGGTAGAGAGATTCTGCGTGACCCAAGAACAAATAGCCGCCAGGCAGCAGATTGGAATGGAAGTGTTGCACGACCTTGCGCTTCGAGCCCAGGTCAAAATAGATGAGCACATTGCAGCAGAAGATCAGATCCATGCCTTTCAGAAACGTCATCTTACTGTCGTCATTGAGATTTACGCGGTCAAACCGGATCAGCGACTTGAGCTGGTCGGTCGCTTGCAACTGTTTGTCATCGTAGGGCTTGAAGTACTTCCTTCTTAAGTGCTCGCTTGTGCTGCGCAGGGCGTATTCGCCGTAGATCCCAGCTTTGGCCGCCGCTAGAGACCTGTCGTTCAAGTCCGTCGCCAGAATGTCAAAAGTCCAACCCGCCAGCAGCTTTGCGCTTTCTTCAAGCAGAAACATGGCCAGCGTGTAGGGCTCTTCCCCGGTCGAACAACCGGAACTCCAGATGTGGAGACGTTTGAACCCCATGGCGCTCTTGGCTTTCAGAATTTGGGGAAGAATCACGTTGCGCAGTGCCTCCAGTTGAGGCTGGCTGCGAAACATGTACGTCTCCCCTATGGTGATTTCGTTCAGAAGCAGCCGCAACTCCGCTTCCCGGCCTGCGCGGACGGTGAGGTGCTCCAGGTATTCGCCGGGGGACTTCGCACTCAGCGCGCTCATGCGCCGTGCGCATCGAGTAGCTAGCAGGTACAGTTTTTCCTCCGGCTGGTAGATACCCGAGACCTGGTAGATATCATCGCGGATCTTCAGGTACGCGGGATCGCGCAGATCCTCTGCCCCGGTTTCCTTCGTTGCTTTTGCTGTAGCCGTTTCCACAGTGTCATCCACTCCGTTCTTTGGCATGCTGCCGGAATTTCCTCATATCCTTAGCGCTGCAGCCACGCCGGAAGCATGCATTCTGCCGGCCCTAACCCTGCGGACGATTTCCTGGCTGATCTCCAGAAGTGAGCAGATCTTGTCCGCTGCTCCCGCGCCGACCACTGCACCCGGCATTCCCCATACCACCGAGGAAGCCTCATCCTGCACCACGATCCCGCCTCCGGCTTCCCGGATGTGAATCGCTCCGCGGGCGCCGTCAGAACCCATGCCCGTCATCACCACTGCCAGCACGTTGGGACCGTAGGTCCTGGCTACGGAACGAAACAGCACATCCACCGCCGGACGGCAGGAGTTTTCCGGAGGCTCCTGGTTCAAATCCAGCATCACCCGGGTCCCCTTACGCGCTACGGTCAGGTGATGGTTGCCGGGAGCAATCCAAACCTGCCCTGGTTCCAGCAGCTTCCCTGATTCCCCTTCGTGGACCGAGAGCGCAGAGCACGAGTTCAGACGCTCGGCTAACAGCCGGGTGAACACCGGAGGCATGTGTTGCACCACTACGACGGGCACCGGAAAATCTGCGGGGAGTTGAGGTATCACCGCACCCAACGCGTTGGGCCCCCCGGTCGAGGTGCCAATCGCGAGGATGTCGACTGGTTGGCCACTCGCTCTTGCTTTTGGTGAGGGAAGCGCCGGTGCGGGCTTCTCATGGCCGCTCCTGCCCGTCAGGGAAACGATCTTGGCCACTAACTCCTGCCGTACCTGCTCCATCGCGTTGGCGAGACTATCGCTATTAGTCGGCTTCGTCGCGTAATCGGACGCGCCCAGCGATAACGCCTCCATCGTGATCGCGGCTCCCCTTTCGGTCAGGGTGCTGAACATGATCACCGGCAGCTTGGGGTATAGCTTCCGGATCTGTACCAGGGTCTGGATTCCATTGAGCCCGGGCATCTCGATGTCCAGCGTAATCACATCCGGGTTCAGTTGCGGAATCTTGGCCAGGGCGATCGCGCCGTTGGAAGCCGTCCCCACGACTTTGATCCCCGGAGCGGAAGCCAGAGCTTCGCACAGCAGCTTCCGAACCACCACGGAATCGTCCACGATCAAAACCAGTACTGGCAGCATAAGGACCTTCACTTGTCGCGGCGGATGCTGTGCCGTTCTGGCCTGGCAGACAGCATCCGCGGATCGTCTGGAACCGGTCAGTGTGGCTATGCGCCAGCCCGGGCGCTCATCGCCTTGGGCGCTTGTGGCCTCACCTGCAGCTCGGAGTACGCATCCTTCTCCAGCCGGAACTGGGCCACCAGCTCGCGCAGCCTGGTCGACATCTCCGCTAGAGAGTGCGCCGCCTTGGACGAGTCGCCGGCACCGTAGGCAGTACTCTGCGCCGCCTGCGCCACGCCATCGATATTCTTGGTGATTTCCGACGAACCGCGCGCCGCCTCGCTTACGTTGCGCGCCATCTCGTTGGTCGTGGCGTTCTGCTCTTCCACCGCGGTGGCAATGGTGTTGGAGATGTCATTCACCTGCTTGATGACCTCGCCAATCTGGCCGATGGCGCCCACCGCGCTCTTGGTGTCCCCCTGGATTGCTTCGATCTTGCGGCTGATGTCCTCAGTCGCCTTCGCTGTCTGTTTGGCCAGTTCCTTGACTTCGTTCGCCACCACGGCGAATCCCTTGCCGGCCTCTCCGGCGCGGGCCGCTTCGATGGTTGCATTCAGAGCCAGCAGGTTAGTCTGCTGCGCAATCGAGGTAATGACCTTGATCACTTGGCCAATCTCAATCGAGGAATCGCCCAGCTTGCCCACAATCTGGTTGGTCTCGTCCGCAACCCTGACGGCACTGGTTGCGACCTTCGCCGATTCGTGTGCGTTCTTGGCGATTTCCTTAATGCTGGCGCTCATCTCCTCTGAGCCCGTGGCGACCGTCTGCAGATTCTTGTTCACCTGCTCGCTGGAGCTTGCCACCACCTGGGCTTGCGTGGAAGTTTCTTCCGAGTTGGCGGTGATCTCCTGGCTGGTGCTGGACAGTTCCTCGCTGGCGCTGGCCACTTGCTCGGCCGTGCCCGCGATTGACTGGATCATTTCGCGCAGGTTGTTCTTCATGCCATTGAGCGCGGTTGCCGCCTTCCCGATCTCGTCCTGCGATGCGACTAGCAGATCGTCAACTCCCAGGTTGTTGGCTGCAATTTCCTGGATCAGACTGAGCATGCTGGCCAGAGCGCCGGTAATAGAGCGGACGATGAGGACGGCTACACCGAGGCCAACGACCAGGCCGCCGATCGAGAGCATGATGAGCAAGCGAACAGTCGACGCCTCGACTTGCTCGTGCTCGGTCGTGGCTGCTTCCTGCAATTTGTCGATGAGGTCCTGGAGTTCGTCGATCGCCTTCTCTGCGTCTGTGCGGACCTGGGTCGCGTGATCGGTAAAGAGTAAGTCAGTGGCTTCCTTGGTTTTGCCATGGCGGCGCAACTCGATCGCCTCACTCTGGATGTTCCGGAGTTCCTTGCTCCCTGCATCCACTCGCGCGAACGCCGCTTTCCCTTTCTCGGTCTGCAACAGCTTCACCAACTCCGCCATGGACGTGTCGACTTGGGTCATGCCTTCTTCGCGCCGTTTCAGGGTGGCCTCGCTGCCGGAGAGCATAAACCCCCTGGTACCGCTAGTCTGCAACTCGATCCCGGCGTCCACGTCGGCTGCGATCTGTGCCTTGTGCATCTGCTTCTTGATGTCATCAGTGACATCCGAGAGCTTGTTTAGCGAGCTGTATGTCATGATTCCCATGACAGCGATGATCAAAAGCAACACACCAAATCCCAACCCCAGTTTCATCTTCAGGCTGATCTTGTTCACGGTATGACCCTCCGGTAGAGTTCGCAGATGCCCGGTCTTCCCGAGCCTCCCCGATGGGGAGCGTCGCCACAACAAGGCGGGAGCCCCGCACAAAGGATTCATCGGCCCCAGGGTCCAAGGCTTTAACGCGGGACGGGATGGGCGACGGCTGGCGTTCCCCTGTCACCGAATCAAAAGGAGATGACCAACCGGGGAGTGATCACAGGGCAGTCCCGATTCACGCTCACGCCGCCCGGATGATGAAGGAACTGAAAATCCTGCACCAGCGCAAAGTGCTTGCTGAACGCAAACTTGTAGTAGCTTTCCAGCACGAGCTCGCTGCGGAGGTCAAACCCGGCATTGGGCTCGGACGAAAACCGTACCCAGGTCGCCGCTAGTCCGATCGAGTCCTGGCTTCGGCGATGCAGAGGCCCCTGCAGGATCGCGCCTCCGCCAGCGTGGTGCGTGAAGCCACTCACTCGGCCCTCAGCCCAGCCCAGTTGCAGGAATGTGGACACCCTGCGCTCACTCTGTGCTTGCCGCCAAACGGTTTGCTCGACGACCGAATAGAACCCCTGAGAACCGGAATCCTGGCTGCCATCAAAGTGTGGGACGCTTCCATCCAGCCGCCAGTATCCGAAGCTCGCCCGTCCCGGATGCTCTAGCTTTCCAACATTCCAGCTGCGTCCCGGCTCGACGATCGACAGTGTGTTCGAGCCCGAGGTCTCAAACACCCCCAGCCCGAGGCCGTAGCCACTTCTGGTATGAGCAAAGGCAGTGGCGGCCAATTTGGGCTCAGGGTAGGTAGGAAACGTGACGATTGTGGGACTGTAGCCCATCGAGGAATTCAGGAAGTCTCCGGCGTTCTGCACTACGGCAAACTCCGTGTTGGCGTCGATCTTGCCCGCCTTGAAACGCAGTTTGTCGGACAGGAGCCTTTGCTCGAACCAGATCTCATAAAGCGTGGTTCGCGAGTTGGCATCGATGTTGGAGTAGACCTGCGCGGCGCCGTCGTAGGTTTCGCCAAACATGTTGATGTGGTTTTTGAGCCGCACCATACCCGCACTGCCGTTCAGCCCGAAGAGCTTCTTGCCGTCGATCGGCACCAGCAGATCAAACGAATAGCGGCCGAATCCGCCTTCCGAGTCCTGGTCGGCATGCAACGCCTTCGACCAGTCGTAGACAAAGACGCCTTGCGGCGCGATCCCGTGCTCGTTCAGATCATGCAACAGTTGCCTGGGAGTGAAAGACGATGGCGAGGGCGACTCCTTCTCAGTGCCGCTTGAAGCTGCCTGTTCGCTAGCTTGCGGGAAGCAAGGGTAAGAAACTGCAGAACTCAGAGCCAAGACCAGGAATACCAGGAACCGACCTGTGATCTTCACAGTCGCAAGCCCTCCCTACGCGGCGACGAGTTTCGAGAACGTCGCCCTAAAGAAGGCATCGGCCCCGCGGGGACGAGCTTTACACGATTGGACGTATCCTTCGGGCTATTACCCGAGGTCCGTTAGTAACGGTGTGGTTTTTAGCTTAGAGACTTCTCACGAGCGTGCTAGTTCCTGATGCAGATCCAATCTCGCCGCGAGGTCTACGGGAGACATTTCGCTGCTTCGCCAGGCTCAGGCTCCGGTCCGCTCCAGGGATTCGCAGGCCTTCTCCGTGTTGAGCACGTGCATCAAGCCTTGATCCAGCTTGTGGACGCCCGCGATGAGCATCCTCATTTCGCCTTCCAAGGTGTGGGGTGGAGCCTCAGCCGTCTTTTCGTCCACCTCAACGACGTCGCCGATGCTGTCGACCAGCAAGCTGACTGGACCTTCCTGAGTGCGGACTACGACATTGACCATCGACGCCCCCGCCGTCCGCTCCTCGATCTGCAGCCGCCGGCGCAGATCCACCGCCATCACGATTTGGCCCCGCAGGTTGATCAACCCGCGGATCACCTCAGGAACCAGAGGCACTCGAGTCATGTCCTGATATTGAATGACCTCTTGGACCTGCTCGACTTGAATACCAAAGAGCTGCTCCCCTAGGAAGAACGTGCAAAATTGTTGTGTGATGGTCATGAGTCTTCTTGCTCCTTACGTCAGAACCTCAGTCGGTTCTTGGACGGGATGAGCAGATGCAATGAGCCCCGGCACATCCAGAATGTCAGTGACCCGTTTCTGAATCACGGCTGAGCCCAGCACACCACGGCGTCCGGTCTCCTGTTGAATGACAAACGATTCCTCGACGATGTCCAGAATGCGGTCCACCACGAGGCCGACGCTTCGCCCGCTGTCGGCATAGACCACCACGTGCAGGGCCTCTTGCCCGCTCCCTGGGGCCATGTTGCGCTTGCACTCCAGCACATCGGAAACCCGGACCAGCGGCATAATCTGTCCCCGGTACTGCACCGCTTCCTGGTTACCTGCGACCTCAATGGCGTCGCGTGGAAATTCCTCGAGACGGGCGACCAAGTCAAGATCGATGGCCATCCTTCCGCTCTCTCCGTACTGGAATAGCAGCATGGCATTCGATTGGTTCGCGTCCGCGACTCCCAGTGATTGTTTACCTGCCTTTTCTGTCGCCTCCCGATCCCTCATCTCACCCAGCACGTTCGCGCGCTGCGCCAGTCCCAGCACGTCGAGAATCAGGGCCACTTTGCCGTCGCCCATGATGGTGGCGCCGGCATAGATATTGATGATCTTCAATTGTTTGCCGAGGGGCTTGACTACGATTTCCTCGGTGTCATTGATCTCGTCCACCACCAGCCCAAACTGGTGATCATCGGCCCGCAGCACCACGATGTTGGCGTTCTCGGCCTCCCCACTGTATGCGGATGCAGCGGCTGAAGATGCGCCATCTGGCGCCTTCCCGTCCACTTTCAGCTCCCGGTTCAGGTACACGAGGGGAAGGAGCCGCCCGCGCAGCCGGTACACCGGCGCGCCGCGCACCATCTCAATGCCCTTGCGCGCCTGTTCTCCTTCCAGGCGCACCAGTTCGAGCAGGCTCACCTGCGGAATGGCGTAGCGGTCGCCGGCGGTACTTACGATAAGGGCCGGGATGATGGCCAAGGTCAGCGGGATCTTCATGCGTACCGTGGAGCCCTGTCCCGCCTTCGACTGTACGTCGACGGTGCCTCCGATTTTTTCGATATTGGTCTTCACCACGTCCATGCCCACGCCCCGGCCGGAAACGTTGGTGACCTTTTCCGCAGTGGCGAGGCCCGGCAGCCAGATGAGGTTGGTAATCTCGCGCTCGGTCATGCGCGCGGACTGGTCGGCCGTAATCAATCCTTTCTGAACGGCTTTGTTGCGGATTCTCTCGCTGTTCAATCCGGCCCCGTCGTCCGTGATTTCAATGTTGACCTGCCCACCCTCATGAAAAGCCCGCAGGAGCAGCAGGCCCTCCGGGTTCTTGCCCGCGGCGGTTCGTGCTTCCGGACTTTCGATGCCGTGGTCGACGGAGTTGCGCACGATGTGGGTGAGCGGGTCTTTGATGGCCTCAATAATGGTCTTGTCGAGCTCGGTCTCCTTGCCTTCCATCTCGATGCGGACCTGTTTGCCGCACCCTAAGGCCACATCGCGGACCGTACGCGGGAACTTGGTCCAGATGTTGCCGATGGGCTGCATGCGCGTCTTCATGACGCCTTCCTGCAGTTCGGTGGTGATGAGATTAAGCCGCTGGCTAGTGGCCAGTAGTCCGCTGTCTTCACTGGAACTGGTGAATTGCACGATCTGGTTGCGGAGCAAGACCAGTTCGCCCATCCGGTTCATCAGTTTGTCGAGCTGGCTTACGTCTACGCGAATGGTGCTGTCGCTGGCGCTCTGCCCGCGGGCCTGCTGCTGAACGTTGCCATCGGTTCCTTCCGGCGGCTTCGAGGCTCCTTTTTCCGCAAGTGGCTCACCCGCGTGCTGTAGATCGGCGGCGGCTGGCGGTGGTACAGAAGGGGAAACTTCGCTCTCTTGGGGAGCGCTCTGTTGGATGGGAGCCTCTGCAGCGGTTGGTGCGGGCTGAGGCAGATCATGGTGTCGTTTCTTCTGTTTGGTCGTTGTCGGGACGGGGCTTGGTTCCGCCTTTGGCTGTAGCAATCGCGTCAACGTGGCGATCAGTTCCTGGTCGTTGCGTTCTCCTTCACCGCCCGTCTTGTCGATGTTTCCCAGCATCTGGCGAACCGCATCCACCATGGATAATAGTGCGGTCGTAATTTCCGAAGTGAGTGTAAGCAGGCCATCTCGCAAGCGCGCCAGCAAACTTTCGCCAACATGCGTCACGGATTCGAGCTTGTTAAAGGCCAGAAAGCCGGAAGTTCCCTTGATGGTGTGAATGGTACGAAAGACGCTGGCAAGAATTTCCCGGTTGCTGGGATCCTTCTCCAGTGCAATCAGGTCCCGGTCGAGGCGATCGAGGTTCTCGTAACTCTCCACCAAGAATTCTTTAACGATCTCCAGGTCGCTCATCGGTGAATGCCCTCTCGACTCTCTTTTCTTCTACTTTTCTCAGGCACGTTCAGCGTGCAGATCAGAGCCGATTACTGAGCAATGCGCGGATAGTCGGCACCCTTTTCTTCTCCTGCATCGGCTGTTTCCCTCTGCCCCGTAGCTCTTCATCGGTCGTGCGGCGATCAGACTTTAGGCCAGCCTAACCCGCAACCTGGCAGTCGTTGCACCAACCCATCGTGCGTGTTGTGTGTTTCGCATGCTCTGGTGGCCTTGCTCGTCTCCGCCTTTGCGTCGACACACGACCCAGTCGGCCAGCCTGGTGATTGTGGCAGGACTAAGAACATCTTCATCTTTAGCCTCAATAACCATTGACAACAGGCACTTTCTGGGCCAAAGAAAAGTCCGAGTGCCCTTACCAAAGGCTCCTGCGCGGACTCAAACTGGGCGTTCTTGAGAAAGATGCGGAAGGCGCAGAACGACGAGACGGCCTTTCTTTTGGCCTGAACTCTGCATTTGCGTCGTCGGATATACTTGGTACCGAATAGAGGGCTCGGCCAGTCGAGCGGACCCTCGCCGCCATATTCCAGTGCTCCGCGAAGGGTGCTGGATGAATGTAGGCCGATTCGAAAACATGTCAGAAGAAGGCAAATCAGCGAGGCTTGAAATCTACAGCGACGGCGCCGTTGTTGCCCAGTGTGCGGCCTTGTGTCATGTCACTGGCCGCGAGCGTCTGACGTTTGATACCTACATCAAGCCAGGGATGGCTGTGCTTCATGAGTCTGCGATCCTGCGTATACCTGGATTGGCACCCATACTTTGAACTTTCTGGATTGAGAATCTTCGGGAGACAGGAACACAAATGGGTTGGTCCAGTGGACGAGATTATCTGCGTCATGCTGCTGCAGGTATTGCCCACCCGGCGAGTCTCCTGCGGTGCCTCGCGGCGTTCAGTTGCGTGCTCTTCGTGGGTCCAATAGGTTTGGCCGGGCAGGACAAGGCCAACACTCTGTTGGCTTCAACTCCGCCGATGGGATGGAACAGCTGGGACGGTTACGGGACCACCATCAAAGAGGATCAATTCAAGGCGAATGCCGAGTGGTTCGCCAAACATCTGAAGCCATTCGGCTGGCAATATGTCGTGGTCGACATGGAATGGTTCGTAACCAACCCTGTTGCCCAGGGGAACTCCAAGGCTTCGCAGTTCAGCATGGACAGATACGGGCGCTACACCCCGGCCGAGAACCGGTTCCCGTCGTCGGCGAATGAGGCGGGATTCAAGTCCCTGGCCGGCTACGTTCACTCTCTGGGACTGAAGTTCGGCATCCACATTCTTAGCGGTATTCCAAAGCAGGCTGTCGAAAAGAACCTGCCGATCGCAGAATCCTCTTTCCACGCCGCAGACGCCGCCAACATCTCCGAGACCTGTCCTTGGAATCCGGATAACTATCGCATCGACGCGCGCAAGCCCGCAGCACAGGCATATTACGATTCGATTGCACGGCTCTATGCGAGTTGGGAAGTCGATTTCATCAAAGTAGACTGCATCGCCAGCCGTCCTTATCTAGGGGATGAGATCCGCATGCTGAGTGAGGCCCTGAGAAAGACTGGACGGCCGATTGTCCTCAGCCTTTCGCCTGGTATGGCACCGCTCGACAAAGTCGGCGAGATGAAACAGTATGCGCAGATGTGGCGCATCTCCGACGACATCTGGGATTTGTGGCACAGCGATGTGCCCTATCCCCAGGGCCTGGGGGACCAGTTTGCCAACGTTGCAAAATGGGCAGGGAAGTCGGAACCGGGACATTGGGCCGATGCCGACATGTTGCCACTGGGCCGTCTGGGCCCGGCTCCGGGATGGGGCCAGGCGCGAGACTCGAAGCTCTCGCACGACGAACAGCGAACCCTGGTTGCGCTGTGGTGTATCTTTCCCTCTCCGCTGATGATCGGAGGAGAACTGCCCTCCGCGGATGATTGGACCCTCTCTTTGCTTACGAATCCTGAGATTCTCGAGGTCGACCAGCATTCGACCGGGAATCATCCGGTGATCTCGACTGAAAAGACGGTCGTGTGGCTGGCCGACTCTGCGTCACACAAAGATCAGTACTTGGCGATCTTCAACATCGGCGAGTCGGAGCAGACACTCCGGTACGACTGGAAGGAATTCGGACTTACAGGAAAGGTATACGAGAAGAGAGATCTTTGGGAGCGCAAAGATCTGGCCCCGGCGGTTTCGATGACGGCCACCCTCCCGCCTCATGGCAGCGCGCTGTATCGACTGTCTCCAGTGCGGGAGCCGAGTCACTAGACTCGAACCGCAGTCCCATTGCGTGAAATCCGGCTCGGCAGTTCGGAAAGGCCCATGATGCATGGTTCGATTCCAGGGAAGCTAGACTCCTTTCACAAGGAGGAGAGCAGCACACTTTTTCCGACCGGTCATCTCGTCCCCTTCATTCTGGTGACGGGGCTGTTTTTCCTCTGGGGAATCCCCCACAACCTGAATGACGTGCTGATCCGCCAGTTCATGAAGTCATTCGTAATCACACGTACCAAGGCAGCGCTGGTGCAATCGGCGTTCTATGGTGGTTACTTCGTGCTGGCCATGCCCGCGGCTCTGCTGATGAGGAAAACGGGCTACAAGGCAGGATTTGTAATCGGGCTCTTGTTGTATGGAAGCGGCTGCTTCCTTTTCTGGCCCGCAGCCCTGGCGGGAAGCTACGCATACTTCCTGTTCGCGCTCTTTGTGATTGCAAGCGGTCTTTCTTTTCTGGAAACGGCTTCCAATCCTTTCATTGCACAGCTCGGGGATTCCCACAGCTCGGAAAGGCGACTGAACTTTTCGCAGGCGTTCAACCCGTTCGGAGCCATCAGCGGCGCTCTGATCGGGACGGTTTTCATCTTCTCCGGGATCGAGCTGACGCCACAAGAAATTGCCGCGCGTAAAGCCCAGGGACTCTACGAGGCCTATCTGCAGGCAGAGACGCTGCGCGTTATCAAGCCATATCTGGTGCTCGGTGCAGTGGCGATCTTCTGGGCTGTGCTCATTCTCCGCACGAAGTTCCCCGCGATTCAGAGTGAACACGAGAGCGGCGCGGGGGACCACGGCCACTTCGCAGAACTGTTGCGTTACCCACACTTTTTGTGGGCGGTCGTAGCGCAGTTTCTTTATGTAGGTGCGCAGGTCGGCACATGGAGCTACTTCATTCAGTACGTCCAGGAATACGCGCACCGGCCGGAGAAGGTGGGGGGATACTTTTTGACGGGCACGCTGGCGGCGTTCGGTGTGGGGAGATTTGTGTCGGCGTATCTCATGCGCACAATCGCGCCCAACAAACTAATGGGGACCTACAGCATCGCCAATATCGTGCTCGCTTCCTTAGGCGTGCTGTTCCCTGGATGGTTCGGATTGTGGTGCGTATTCCTCACCAGTTTCTTTATGTCTCTGATGTTCCCCACCATCTTCGCGCTGGGATTGAAGGGGCTGGGTCCCAACACAAAGATCGGCGGCTCATTGCTGGTGATGGCGATCGTGGGCGGCGCAGTTCTGACGCCAATCATGGGATTGATCGCCGAGGCCGCCCATGGCATCGCTGCGGCGTATTCGGTTCCGCTCGTCGCCTACGTGTGTATCGCTCTTTATTCGTTCTACGGGTCGAAGCAGGCGACGGCTAAGAGTTGAGAGTTGAATGTCAGTTAGGCGGTCCCGTTGGAGAATTCAGAGCAGGTGGGGAAGAAGACATTTTGCGCACCATGTCTTCATCCTTCTGATCCGCTTTCTTCTTAAGTTCGCGGACCTTGGCGAACTCTTTCTGCGACTCCACCGTCTTCCCCATTTCCTGATAGACGCGCGCCAGACGATAGTGGGCATCGGGCTCAGTTGGATCGAGAGCTACTGCGTGTTCGAGAGCAGCGACGGCATCTGGGTACTGTTTCTGCTGAGCCAGAATCACACCCAGATCGATGCTGGCGATGCGAAGGTCGCTCTTTAGCTGAATGGACTTCCGCAGAAAGGGAAGGGCGGCCTCTGGCTTGTCAGCCTTCATCTCGATGTCGCCTAGATAAGCGAGCGCTTGCGCGTGCCCGGGATCGAGCGCAAGTTCAGCCTGGAACTCGCGCGTGGCGTCGTCATACTGGTGCGACTTCCAATAGAGGTAGCCCAAGCCGAAATGGACGTTGGGTTCGCGCGGTGACACTTTGATAGCCGCCTGAAACTCCGCGATCGCCTCGGGAGTCTTCCCCAGCCCATCGAGCGCCTCGCCAGACAGCACGTGAGCCGGGGCGGAGTCTGGATCGGTCTGCAAGATCTGCTTAAACTCGTCCAGCGCGCAGGGATACTGCCGCGCCCACAGGCAACTCTGCGCCAGCACTAGATGCAGTTCAGTATTGGCGGGATCGTCTGCGGCGGCGGGCTTAAGCTCTTTGACCGCCTCCGCAAACCGTTCTGTGCCGTAATAGCTCAGTCCAAGCAGAGTGCGCGCCTGTAGTTGCTTTGGCCCGTTTAGGCGTTCGGCCGCCAGCGCGGCGGCCAGAGGGGCGATGGCTGCATGAAAATGTCCCTGCTTGAACTCGGCTAGGCCCAGGTTGAGCTGCAGCCCCGGCAACTTCGGATTCAAGGCCAGCGCTCTCCGGTACGCGGCTGCCGCCTCGGGATATTTCTGTTCCCTGGCCAGAACCACTCCCAAGCTGGCAAACGCCGCCCCGTCGCGCGGATTGGCCGTCGTGACGGCCTGCCATGCTTCTGCGGCCTCCGCCAGTTTCCCCTGCTGCTCCAAGGCCACAGCCTGCGCGGGATTGGCACCCTGCGCAAGCGCAGCAATCGGCAACAGGATGAACGCGACCACGGCCAGAAATGTCGTCCAGTTCATATTCATAGCAATCGTGATCAGGAGGACGGACCTCAAGTGGCCGCCAAATGTTCCCGGGCCGCGCTCTACTAATTCGGACGAATTTTTCCGTTGTTGGCGAGGCCGTCGAGCCAGCGTCGGGCCGTCGACGCCTCAGGCTGGTCACCATGGTGCTTCAGGAAATCGCGAAGAGTTTGTGCCGCATCCTCGTATTTTCCGACAGCCGTAAGTGCTTGAGCGACGAGCAGTTCGATTTGCGGAGCTTTGCCGTTGGATTCCGTCAAGGCAAGCTGCGACGTTTTCAGCGCTTGATCGTACTGCCCGCGGTGGTAATACGCCTTACCGAGCGCCCAGTGCGTCTCCCACGAACCGGTGTCCAACTGAAGTGACTTTTCCAGCGGTCCGACCGCCTCGTCAAATTTTCCTTGATCCGTAAGAGCCATTCCCAAGGCCGAAAACACGCGCGCATTGCTGGGATCCATCTGCGAGGCCTTTTCCAGAACGGCCTGCGCCTGCACCCAGTTTCGCTTATCCAGGAACAAGACTCCCTGGACATAAAGAACGTCAGGATGGAAGGGCGCGAGTTTTACCGCTTCGGCTACATATTTTTCGGCTTCGGAAAGCTTGTTCGCTCTCAGGGCCTTCAGGCCTTTATCCAGGGCTTCCTTTGCCTTGGGGGCCAGGAGCGGCTTCGCCGGTGCTCCAGCCACCCCGTTCGGAGCTGCGTCGAGCTGCAGATTTGCGTCGACTTCGTATCGCATGGCCACCGAGAGATTCACATCCTTTTGTGTCGATTTATAACCGGTGGCTTCGACGACCAGGGTGTAGTCGCCAAAGGGAAGAGAACCGAAGAAGGCGCGTCCGTGCGAGAGCCCTGCGTCGCCGGCAGGGACCCCATCGTGCAATAACTTTACAGTCCCCGCAGTTGCGATCGCTTCGCCTGCGCTGTTACGAACGGTCAGAGAGATCTCTGGCCTGTCGGTGCGAAGGGTCGAATTATCGCCCGAGCTGTCTTGAGCGTATACGCAGAAGAGCGACAGCAGGAATGCAGCAGCCAGGAACCTGAAGAATAGTGCGGCGTGAGAATCCCTTTGTAGCTTGGCGGATCGCATAAACCCCACCCGTTTAGGCTCCAGCCCAGTACCGCCGGGCATGAGCGTCAAGGAAAGAGCCCTCAGAGCTTGAGCGGAGGCAATCCACCGGCCGTCTTCTGAAGCGCATCCTAGCTTTGCTTTTCGTGCAGAGCGCAAACCTTGGCGAATTCCTCTTTCGCAGCCATGGCTCACGACACAGTGACTCGCTTGCGAAACAAAACACCCCGCTCACGAAAATTTGTGAGCGGGGCGAAATCAAGCCCTCGGTGATGAGGGGGGTTAGAAGGTGATTTTTCCGCCGAGCTGAACAATACGCCCGGGGAAGAATCCGTTGGGTTCGCCGAAGTGTGCATCACCAAAGTTAGTGGGCATGCCGGAGATCTGCGGATGGTTAAAGGTGTTAAAGGTTTCCAGTCGCAGCTCGAACTGGCTGCCACGAGCTTCACTGAACACGAAGTTCTTGAACAGCGACAGGTTCCAGTTGTCACGCCCAGGGCCGCTGATTGCGTTGTGAGCGAGGGTACCCCAGTCGCCGAGGGCCGGGTCAGCAAACGCCGAACCGGTAATCCACTGCTGTTTCGTGTGTGGCGAGACCAGCGCGGCAGTCTTGTCGGGCCGGTTGGTTCCGCCGACTCCGTTGCCGCCCTGATCGCCGGTCAAACCTATGTTGAGCGGCGTACCGGATTCAATCGTCACGATGCCGGAAACCTCCCAGCCACCGACAACCGTTCTTACGAGCGCGTTGGAGCTGTGCCGCAGAAAGGGCATGTCGTAGATGAAGTTGAACGAGAGGTTATGCAGACGATCATAGCCCGACCGTCCAACATCATACTGCCAGCTGCCATAGGGATTGGAGACGCTGGACAAGTCGCCTCCGCCGCTGCCACCTGTGGTGGGGTCAATGGAACGCGAGAGCGTGTAGAACACACGCAGGCTCAGGTCCCGCTTGATCTGGGAGTTGAGGTCCACCTGGAGACCGTTGTAATGAGCTTGGGCTCCATCGGTAGACATGCTAATCGAGCCGAAGCCCTGGAACGGGTTCACGGTGTTGCGTTGGATCGTGTGGTCGATGATCGACGGAAGATTCGACGCATCCGGAAGGTTGATGTCCTGGTAGTAGTTCTGCTGGCGGCTCTGGTTGCCAACGTACATGACGGCGAGCACCGTCCGAGATGCAAGAGAGTGTTGAACGCCGAAGCTGTACTGGTAAGCCTTAGGCAGTTTGTACTGGTCAACCGCCAGACCGGTGATGCTGGCGACGGTAATCGGAGCTACCGCCGTTTGACCGTTCTGCAGGAATGTACTGGGGTTATCCAGAGATACATTGCTGAAGTTAACGGCGGCACTGAACGGAATGTTCGGGCCGGCGTTGTACATGTCGTTGCCCTGGATGCGTTCGTACATAACACCGAAACCGCCGCGCAGAACCGTCTTTCCAGACCCCGTCAGGTCGTAGGCAAATCCAACCCGCGGACCAAACGCTGCCCAGTTCGTATTCACCAACCCTTTCGGGACGCCAGACGTCGTGCCTGGAATTCCGATACCGTTCAGATAGAACTGAGTGCCGGACGCCTTAAGGATCGGGTTTGGGCTACCGCCCAGACCTAGACTTGCGGCTGTGCAACCGGGATCAGCACCTGTGATGGGATTGAAAGCACCGCCGCAGATGTTTCCGTTCGTATCCAGTGTGGCCGCGTTCGCCGGATTATAGAGATTCGGATAGAAGTTGCCCATCCGATTATTGGCTTCGTAGGTGTGCGGCACGCCGTCCCAGCGCAGACCCAGGTTCAAGGTCAGTCGCTTGTTCACGCGCCAGTTGTCCTGTCCGTAGAAGGCCCAGGAAACGTTGTTCCAGAGCCCTTTATCCTGCACAGCTAGCTCGTTGTAGCCGCTGGACTCGCCGAGGAGGAAATCGGCGAAGTCGAGCCCGGTGTAGCCACCGCCGAAGTTAAACGCGCCCTGCGTGTTGCCAAACAGGTCCTGAACCTTCTTATAGATCGCCCAACTGCCACCGAACTTGAATTGGTGCGCACCCTTGGTCCAGGAGATGTCGTCGCGGATCTGGTAATCGTCCGCCTTGTTTACCCACGGCCAGCTGTTGTTCCCGAACACCGCGCCCGTCGAGCCCTGCAGATTGATGTTCGGGATACGGGTGTCATTGTTCGGGCCAGTGAAGAGGCGGTTGAAGGTGAAATTATCCGGGGCAGAAATCAGACCGGTCGGAGTAATGTTGATCCGGTTGCCGTTGTAGTTGAAGGCGGTCTCGTTCAGCAGCGTGGGGCTGATGGCATAGGTCGCGTGAATGACAGCGCTGTAGGACGGGTTGCCGAAGGTGGTGCCCTGTACCGGAGTGTTGGAAGTGTTCCACAAGCTGGTACCAAACGTCTGCTGCACCGCTTCGTCGACGTAATGTCCGAACACCGAGAACTTGCTGCTGAAGTTGTGATCGATGCGGACAATCTCTTCCCGCAGGTTCGTGGGAGAGTTGTTGCCGCCAATGAATTGGTTGCCCGTGGTGGGGGCTGGGAAGATGCCGCCGTACTTCGCCCCCGAAACGGTCAGCAGAGCCGACGCATCGGGGCTGATCATGCAGGTTGGAATGGTGTAGTTGCCGCTGGCGTCTTGGGGGAATGGACTTCCCTGAGTGACGGTTTGGCCGTTTACGACAGGAGCCGTTCCGCCGCAACCTGCAAACAGGAGGGACGGGTCCACCTTAGTTGAATCGGGCACGTTGACGACTTGCGAGCCGAAGTTTCCCGTATACCAGGAAGTGAGCGGAACCGTCTGCTGGAGAGTGGCGCCGTTGATATATTTCCGCCACTCCATGTTGTAGAAGAAGAACGTCTTGTGCTCCTTGGCCCAGAAGTCGACCGGACCACCAGCATTAAAGCCATAAGTGTTCTGGCGCAGTTCTGCCGCTTTCCCCCCCCGATTGTTGTAGGTACGGGCATCGAATGCGTCGTTGCGATTGAACTCCCAAGCTGCGGCGTGGTAAGCCTTGGTTCCCGACTTTAGAACCATCACGTTGGTTCCGGCCGAAGACAGGCCGTAGTCTGCGCTGTAGTTGGAAGTGAGGGTGCGGAACTCTGCAATCGCATCGGCAGACGGCGCGATGCTCATGCCGCCGGCGCCGCCGCGGTCGTCGTTCTCGCCGCCGTCCAACAGATAGATGTTGTGGTTCTGCCGAAGGCCGTTGTATTCCACGCTGGCGCTGCCACCCACGGGAGTATTGGGAGCAGTGACGTCAATCTGGCTGGACGCTCCCGGCGCGAGAGCGGCCAACTGGTAAATGCCGCGGCCGTTGATGGACAGATTGGCAATCTGCTCGCCGGTGATAACGCTGCTGACTTCGCCGCTATCCGCCTGAACTGCGACCGTGTTGGCTTCGACGGTTACCGTTTCAGAGGAGCCTCCTACTTGCAGTTGGAAGTCCGCGCGAGCGCGGTCGCCGACCTGCAGCAACATGCCTTTTTTCTCGGCGGTTTTGAATCCGCTCACTTCGACCTTAATGTCATAGTGGCCAATATGGATATCCACTGCGGTGTACTGGCCTGAACCGTTCGTCGTGAAATCTCTGGAAACATTCGTTTCCAGATTCGTCAGCATCACCTTGGCGTTCGGGACTGCCGCGCCAGAAGGATCAGTGACCGTACCTACCAAGGTCGCTTCCTGGGCGAACGCCGGCATGGCGAACACCGCCAGGAGGAAGAAGAAAGACAGAACTGCAAGACGAGTGAGGTTGCGGCCAAGGCCACAACTCCCGGCAAACGTGGGCGAGAGTGATTTCATGCCAGCCTCCGAAAGTTAGTACGATTGCGGGTGTCTCAGGGATGGAACTACCCCTGAAATCGTAAACGTTTACGGTTTATCCGGGTTCGTAGACCGTTGTCAAGAAGAAAATCGATATCGTGGGGGCTTCTCCAGGTTCACCCGGGCGAGAACGTCTTCCTGGAAGTTCAGCACCGGGATTCTTGACCGCAGGATTTCCCTGTGCTACAAGCGACCGACGGCCGTAATCGTTAACGAAATTACGTCTATCGCATCGCGCTCTCGCCGGAAGGTTGACCGGGCGGGTTGCGCAGGAGATCTACCATGCCCGAAATGCGTATTCGCACCACCCTACAGGTAGCCATTGTTCTGGCTCTAATTCTTATGCGTTCCGCTGCACAAACGACGGGTGTTGCTGTCTATCTGGACCCTTCCAAGCCGGTCGACGCGCGCGTCAACGATCTGATCGGAAGGATGACCCTGGAGGAGAAGGCTTCACAGCTTGTGAACCAGGCGCGAGCTATTCCGCGTCTCCAAGTCCCGGCATACGACTGGTGGAGCGAGGCTTTGCACGGAGTCGCCAACGCTGGGACTGCAACGGTTTTTCCCGAACCGGTCGGACTGGCGGCAACGTTTGACGATCCCTTGATCCACGACATGGCGGTGGTAATCAGTACAGAGGCGAGGGCGAAGCACAATCAGGCCGTGCGCGCCGGCCGGCGCGACATTATGGAGGGACTCGACTTCTGGTCGCCAAACATCAATATTTTCCGCGATCCGCGCTGGGGGCGCGGGCAGGAGACTTACGGCGAAGATCCGTTTCTCACCGGGAGGATGGGCGTGGCGTTCGTCACCGGGATGCAGGGCGACGATCCCAACTACTATCGCGTGATTTCCACTCCGAAACATTTTGCGGTGCACAGCGGGCCGGAACCGACGCGGCACAGCATCGACGTGCAGGTTTCGAAACACGACATGGAAGACACCTACCTTCCCGCGTTCCGCGCGGCCGTAACTGAAGGCAAGGCGGAATCGGTGATGTGTGCCTACAACCGGATCAACGGCGAACCCGGGTGCGCCAACACGTTCTTGCTCGTCGATCAGTTGCGGAAGGCCTGGAAATTCAACGGATATGTGGTCTCGGACTGCGATGCGGTCGTGGACATTTTTGAGGGCCACCACTTCACCAAGAGCCAGCCCGAAGCCGCGGCGGTCTCGCTGAAGAGAGGCATGGACAATGAGTGCGCGGACTTCTTCACCGTGGCCAAAGACAGCCACGACTATATGCCGTACGTCGATGCCGTGAAACAAGGGCTGCTCACCGAAGCAGATCTGGATGTTTCGTTGAAACGGCTCTTCACCGCGCGCATGCGGCTGGGGATGTTTGATCCTCCGGAGAAAGTGCCTTACGCGCAGACGCCGGAGTCCGAGATTGACAGCGCCGCGCACCGCGAACTCGCATTGAAGATCGCTCGCGAATCGATGGTGCTGCTGAAGAACGACGGTGTGCTTCCTTTCGCGGCAAGCGTGAAGAGGATTCTGGTGGTGGGCCCGCTGGCTGAATCGGTTCAGGTTTTGCACGGCAACTACAGCGGCACAGCTTCGCATGCGGTCACGGCGCTCGAGGGGATTCGCAAGCAGTTTGCCGGAGCTCAAGTCTCGTTCGAGCCCGGGACAAGCTTTCTACGCGAGCATCCTGTGATTCCAACTTCGGTGTTATCTACAGACGACGGCATGCCCGGACTCAAAGGCGAATACTTTTCCGGAGAATTATCCGGCACGCCGCAGGTAGTTCGAGTCGATCCGTTCGTCGATCTTCAGCTCTCTCACCCTGATGCCCATGCACTTCCGGTGCCCGGCGGCATGAAGGATTTTTCGGTCCGCTGGACAGGATTTCTGACACCCGTGGAATCCGGCACGTATCAAGTCGGACTAATGGGCTCCATGCAGCGCTTGTGGCTCGACGGGAAGCTTATTGTGGATGACGCCATCCTTCACGACCCCAATCCTCAACTGGCGACCCTTCAGCTGGCGAAAGGGCATCATTACCCGGTCAAGATTGAGTACCTGCCGGGTGGACGTACCACGAAGCTGATCTGGCTCTCGACGAGTGCTGATCCACTCGTGGAAGCGGTATCTGCAGCGCGGCAGGCTGATGTCGTGGTCGCCGTGGTCGGGATCACCTCGAAATTGGAGGGCGAGGAGATGAAAGTCGACGTCCCCGGATTCAAGGGCGGGGATCGCACCAGCCTCAACCTTCCCGCAGAGGAAGAAGCGCTTCTGGGAGCGCTGAAAGGAGCGGGCAAGCCACTAGTCGTTGTGCTGATGAACGGCAGCGCGCTGGCGGTGAATTGGGCCAATGACCACGCCAACGCGATCCTCGAAGCCTGGTACTCAGGAGAAGAAGGCGGAACTGCCATCGCGCAGACTCTCGGCGGTGCCAACAATCCCGGCGGACGGTTGCCCGTGACCTTCTATAAAGGTGTGGAGCAGTTGCCAGAGTTCGAAGACTACGCGATGAAGAACCGCACCTATCGCTACTTCGCAGGAGAGCCTTTGTATCCATTCGGCTACGGTCTGACCTACTCGAAATTCGCGTACAGCAATCTGAAGCTTTCGAGCGCTGAACTCGAGGCCGGTACACCCCTCGCGGTCGACGTGGATGTGAAGAACACAAGCGCTCGAGCGGGCGATGAGGTTGTGGAACTTTATGTGAGCTTCCCCAAGCTGCCTGGCGCGCCCCTGCGCGCGCTGCGCGGCTTTACCCGAGTTCACTTGCAGGCGGGCGAGTTGCGGCACATCAAGCTCGCCCTGCAGCCTCGTGGCTTGAGCTATGTCAACGAAGCTGGCGATCGGCTGGTCGCAGCGGGAGACTACGTGATTACCGCAGGCGGAGGACAGCCGGGCACAACCGCGGCGCAAGCGGATGCACGACTCTCCATTCGCGGGGAACAAAAATTGCCGGAGTAAGATAACAACGGGCACGTGCGTGCCGCTCCGGACATGAAGAGTTGCAAGGTTCCCAGTTCGCTGGCTGCAATCTTATCGTTGGTGCTCTGGGGCGCGCCCGTGCCGGCGCGCTCCCAGTCATCATCAGCCCAGACTGCGTCGAAACCTGCCGCCTCAACTGCGGCCGACAACAGTCCGATCCGGTTCGCATTCCAACCGATCGATTTCAAACTCGACAGTGACGAGACGCCCGAGCGCCACGCGCCAGAGACCATGGCCGGCGGGGTCGCCGTCTTCGACTACAACAACGACGGCAAACTCGACATATTTTTCGCGAACGGCGCCGATATTAAGACACTGCACAAGTCTTCCCCGAAGTACTCCAACCGCCTCTTTGAGAACGATGGCAAGGGCAACTTTAAGGACGTCACTGAAAAGGCAGGTCTGGTGGGCACCGGCTTCGACGTCGGAGTTGCCATCGGAGACTACGACAATGACGGATACGAAGACATCTTTGTCGCGGGCGTTTACCACAACACGCTATACCACAACAACGGTGACGGTACGTTCACCGATGTAACCACAAAAGCCGGGCTCAACAAGCCGGACCCGGAATACGGTTCACTCTGGTCAGTCGGTGCTGCCTGGATCGATGTGAACAATGATGGGCTGCTCGATCTCGTCGTCATTAACTACCTTCAGTGGCGTCCTGAGAGCGAACCGGCTTGCATGGGCGACGGCCATCGCGACTACTGCCATCCCAAGATGTATAAATCCACGCCCAACCAGTTGTTTATCAATAATGGCGACGGCACCTTTCGGGATGCCTCGGTCGAGTCGGGACTGCGCGCCCACCCGGGAAAAGGCATGGGCGTGGCTGTGGCTGATGCCAATCTGAACGGCCGGCTGGATCTCATTGTGCCCAACGATAAGCTGGTCAATTCCTACTTTCGCTACAAAGGCGGGGTGAAATACGAAGAGGTTGCGTTCGAGGCCAACGTTGCGTTGCGGGAGGACGGCGTCTTCATTTCGGGCATGGGTGTTGACTTCCGCGATCTAGACAATGATGGCTATCCCGACATTGTTTTGGTCGCCCTCGATAACGAGACATTTCCCGTCTATCGAAATACGGGGAAAGGAGACTTCGTCGAGGTCACTGAGAAGAGCGGAATGACTGCCCTGAGCTCGCCGATGGCCGGCTATTCTCCGATGATTGCCGACTTCGACAACGATGGCTGGAAGGATATTTTTGTCTCGCGCGGACATGTGCAGTCGCTTTTGTCGGCACCGCGCGTCGCAGTCGAACAGCCCAATACTGTCTTTCGCAACCTGGGTAGCATGAAGTTTGCCGCCTTGACTTCCGAGGCAGGATTCACGTCTCAGCCACCATCGCGGCACCGCGGTTCGGCCGTTGGCGACCTTAACGGCGATGGCCGACTGGATGTGGTGGTCAGTGCGATCAGCGCTCCGGCAGAAATTTGGATGAACCAGAGCCCGGGCGACGATCACTGGTTGGAGATCAAGCTACAAGGCACGAAGAGCAACCGGGATGGTATCGGGACGCGGATCAAAGTTGTTACCAAGACCGGAGCACAGTACAACCACATGTCCACGAGTTTCGGTTACGCGTCGTCCAGTGCCGGTCCCGTTCACTTTGGGCTTGGACCGAATGCCACCGCGGATCTGGTTGAAATTCGATGGCCCTCCGGCATCGTTCAGCAACTCCACGACGTGGCTGCCGACCGGATTCTTGCCGTCAAAGAGCCGGCGCAATAGTAGGGACCGTGCTCCAGTTCAAGCACGCCGGTTGCGGTAGAGCGAAGGATCGACCTGCTGCGCCATCGCCTCCAAGTTCAAGTCGAAATCCAGAAAGTCGCGAACCGTTTTCGCAGAACTAACTGGGTCGCTAAGAACTTTTCTATATCCCATGCGGCAAACGGGGATGTCCTCTCGCACTTCCAGCCAGGCGATGATGTCCCGCATATGATCGCGGAACGCAGAAGTTAGTAACGCAGAGTCCACGGGCTGGGACGATCCGCGTCGCTTTAGCATTTCATCTTGGGAAGCGAGAACCTCAGGAAGCGGGCGTTCCATGAAGATGAGTTTGTAGTTCCTGCCTTTGGGAACCGAAAGGAGAAGCTGAGAGATGATTTTCACGGCCTTGCCTTCGGCTTCGTCGATGCGGTCGGGCTCTTTAGGCAGAAGTTTGATCGGTTCCCATTCGCAGTAGCCGCGGGGATTGTCGATGTCGGGCTGGCGTTCGCGGTCAGTCAGCAGAGACATGCCACCCGCAGCTAGCATCTGCATCATCAGCGAGGTTCCGGAACGGGGCAGGCCCGAGACAATAGTGATCACGGTTCGACTATAGTACCTTGCCCAGCGGGCTGGCGGGCAGGCTACGGAGTGATTGAAGTTGCCACGGACCACGGCTTCCCATCTAGATAACCCGGAAGCGCCAACCCAAACAGCTTAAGCACGGTGGGGGCGACATCCACGATGGCGGGCTTTTCATCGGCGATCTTTCGATTGCAGAAGAGCACCCCCGGCACCAGGCGCGGATCGATGCAGTGGTCACCGCTCCACGCCTTCAGATTATCTTCGAAGATCAGGCTGGTGACCTTGCCCATCACTGAATCCCACGACGCGCGGAATCCGTCTCCGTAACCAACAATCAGGTCGGGGGCGTTGTCCACATAGGGACCGGCGTAGACGGCGTCGCAATCGAACACTCCGGTGATGCCAACGCGACCCGACGCGGGGTCGACGAGTCCATCGAGCTTGCGCCGCAATTCGTCTTTCAACTCGTCTGCGTCAGGGCCGGCCTCAATAATGCCTTCGCGCTCGCGTCCCTTGAGATTCAGATACAGCCCGTTCAGGCCCATGGTGTAGGCGCGAGTGCGAGACCAGTCCACGTCGTCAAACCAGTCGCCGCTTTCTGTCTTCCCAGACTTCAGCGCCAGATATCCATTCTGGTGTAACCACGCGTTCAGATTGACGCAGCGAGCGAACGATTTGAACCCGTGGTCGGAGACGATCATCAGCAACGTCTTGTCATCAATCTGCTTCATGACGCGGCCAATCAGTTCATCCATTCGGGCGTACAGATCCTGGATCACGGTTGGGCGCTGATCGCGAGGCACATCGCGAGCGGCTGGATGATCCTCGTCGAGGTAGCGCCAGAACATGTGCTGCACGCGATCTGTGGTATCGAACACGCAAGCGCACAGACCCTGCTGCGTTTTCTCCAGCGCGTCGAACAACATGCGCTCACGATCATCATGATTGGCATAACACTGCGCGAGGAATGCGTCGTCATCCAGTACGTGCTCATTCAGCGCCCACGTGTCCTCTGCGAGGCCCAGCGTCGCGTAAGGCCCAAACAGCTTTGCTAGATAAATGGAATACGTCACCGGATGGGAGATCGGGAGATCGGGTTTGCCAGGATCGATGTTCACCGGAGTGACATAGACCTCAACCTCAGACGACAGCTCCTTGAGATAGAAGCGGCAAATTCCATGCGCGCTGAAACCGACGCCCGCCTTGAATTTCACGGGAATCCACTCCGAGTAGTCGCCAACCTTTAACGTGAAGGTCTGCGAGTCGACGATGAAGCGGGCCTGAGTTCCGGTCTTGTCGAGATTGATTTCGAAACTTACCCGCAGTTCGTCGCCGGAACCCGGCGTCAGCGGATCTTCCGGGCCGGGTACATAGGATCGGAACACGGAACCATCTCGCTCGACGGGAACCCGAACCCCGCCCTCGCGAAACTTGTCGCCGCTGGTTCGCGTCGTGCACAAGCAGAAAGTGCCTTGGCTTCCTTTCAAATCGGGTACACACATACCAGAGAGCAGAACGCCGGGAAATTTCTCGGGGGGGAAGGTCACCGGCACTCGAATCACCGAGCAGAAAATTCCGGCCTCGCCCAGCCAGTGCCAGAAAGGAGTACCGCGGCGCATGCCCCTGATCCTCGGCCCGCCGAGCGGCACGGTGTACTTGCCAATCTTCAGGCTGCGCTTGGGTCCCTTGATCTCCGCCGACGAAAGGTAGGGAAGATAATTGCTGAGGTCGCGGGCCAGGAAATCGTAGATGTTGTGCTTGCCCGGATTGACTCCCGTCATAAAGGTTGACCACGCGACCGGCGAGATCGCCGGGTAGGTTGTCCGCAACTTGCGGAAGGCCCCTTCGTCGCGTAGCTTCGCGAGATTCGGCAGTCTGCCTTCGGCGATGAATCGTTCGGTTAGTTCCGGATCCATGCCGTCGAAGCCGAGAATTACAGCGCGCTTGATCTGTGCCTTGCCATAGGCTTTGCGCCTCCGCAGCAGACGAAACAATTGCCGGAATGGCCAGACAAAGAACGCATACACCGAGTACAGAAACGCGACGAAGAGAGTCCAGAAGGATGACAGCACAGCGAAACCCGCACCGGGCCCCGCGTACGCGTGACTGCGCAAGGGGCAGAGCAAGATGACGCCGAGGACCGCCAGCCACGCGAGGAGTCGCATGCGTTCAGCTGAGGTTGTCCCGTGCCTCTTCATATCTCAATCCCGAGAATACTCTTGAAAAGGAAGCCCGCGGCCAGCGACAAAACAAAGAATAGCCAGATCCAGTTCCATTCGAATCCGGCGAAAGCGATGTCCCTGGCGGGATACTGCACCGAAATCGCCTCGATCAGACTATTCTTCGGCAGCGCGGCCTCCGCAGAGTAGAACAGCCGCTCCCAGAATCTTCCTCGCAAACGCACGGGGGACAAGCGCGGCAACCCGGAGCCAACCACCACACGTTTTGAGAAAGTCTGGGCAGAGGCTTGCACATTGACCTCGTAGTCTCCTTCTCGTGAGGCTACAACTCTCCAGACAATTTCGTTTTCCGCGGGCACGTGGACCGCGGGGGCCGTGGTCACTAGTCCATCCGGCAACTGGAGCGACGCTTCATTCAGCGTGGTAGCATCGGCCACCCGCGCACTCACGAGAAACGGATGCCCGGCTTCGAGCGGCGTTAATCCCAGGTACCGATCCAACTGCACGATCAGGAAAGTTAGCGGCACAATGACAAACAGCAAAGGCATGAACGCCAGCCGGAGATACCGGCCGGTCGCCAGCAAGATGCGCCCATAAGAGCGGAGAACTACGGGAATCTGGTCTTGGAAGAGCCGCAACGCTAGCAGGTGCGCTTTCAGATGGTCCTTGGCAACGCGGATGGCCTTCTGGTCGGAGGTGTAACGAAACACGACCACCATCACCAACCCGATTACGAGTGAAATCCCGACAACAATCAAGGATGGGGTGAATCCAAGAGAGCCCATAGGCGAAGAAAACGGGGAGGCCACGCTACTCGATGTACCCCAGCCCCTGAAGCCTCTTCTTAATAATTTCTTTCGAGGTCGATCCGCCTTCGCTCGGGGGCAGTACCTTGTTTACTTCTTTCTCGAGAGCATGCACGACGAATTCGTCCACCGACGAGTAGCCACAGGCCTCGGCGCACTGCTTCACCTTATCCAGCAATTCGCCTTCGATCTTCACTTTGTGAGAGCCGAACATCAATTTCCTAACAATCTCCTCGATCGCTACTGCTTAGCGGGTGGCACGGCTGGACCGAAACACTGACTGTCCAATCATACCCTTCCCCTTGGCGATTCCAAACTCCGCGAGGATAGTCGGCGCGATGTCCGTGAGGGCGGGCGTCTCCGCGAAAATTTTCCGGTTGCTGAGCAGCACGCCCGGGACCAGCGTGTAGTCCATGCAGTGATCGCCACTCCACGGATTGGTGTTGTCCTCGAGTTCTTCGGGCGGGAAGCCTCCCAAAATCGTTTTCCACCCTGCCCGATAGCCGCGGTTGTACCCGACGAGCATGTCCGGACCCGACCGCGCATACGGCCCCTGATAGGCTTCACTGGCGAGATCGACGCGGGTGATTACGGGAAGATTCGCTTTCGCATCTCTCACCGCGAGTAGCTTGCCACGAATCTCTGCCATTAGGCTGTCAGCTTTGGCACCCGGTTCGACGATGCCATTGCTCTCGCGGCCCCGCAGGTTGATATAGAGCCCATTCAATCCCAGACCGTAAGCGCGCGTCTGGCTCCAATCCACGTTGGCCAGAGGTTCGTTGGAGTCTGGATTCGCATCCCTCTTCAGCTTGATGTAGCCATTGTTCAGCAACCAAGTGTTCAGGTTGAAGGAGCGGTTGTAGGGAGCGAACCCGTGGTCAGAAAGGACCAGCAAGGTTGTGCGGCTGTCCAGCTTCGGCAGCACCTCGCCCAACACCTGATCCATCTGCTCGTAGAAGCTTTCGATCGCCGAGCCGTTCTGGGCCGCGAGTGCGGCATCGTATTCAGGATGCTTCGGGTCCATCAACCGCCAGAACATATGCGAGTTGAGGTCGAGGCTCGAAAAATAGAAGAAGAAAATGCCCTGCTTGAACTTAGGAAACTCGGCGTCGAAAATCCGGCGATGTTCCGCCAGCACCGTTCGCGCCTGCTCCAGGTATTCTTTGTCGTCGAGCATGCCATCCGACAGGGCTTTCGTAGCTTCGGCGATTCCCTGAGTGTGAAACTCCCCAGCTTCGTCCGTCAGCAGGCGAGAGTAGCTCGACGGCGTCGAGATCGGTAGTGCGGGATTGGCTGGGTCCATGTTGATGGGCGAAACATATAGTTGAAAACGAGGGTGTGCCTGCTTGAGATAGAAGCGGCACATCCCCTTTACATTGCCGAAAAATGGAATCAACTGAAACTCGACGCGCACCCAGTTGCTCCACTCTCCCTCACCCAGCACGAACTCCTGACCTTGCACAGCAACCTTGGCCGCGGGCTCCAGAGGGTCCACTGACACTGAGAACGGCTCGGTGGCTGGCGGTGATCCGTTCTTGAAGGTATTGTCAGGCCCGATCAGGCTGGCGACGACACGCGAGTTCTCCACCTGCACCGGAATGATCTGCCCACCCTCCACCGCACCGGGCGCGGCCGTCGGATCGTCCGTGTAAAAAGAAAACGTACCGTAAGTCCCGCGAAGATCAGGAGTACCCATGCCGGAGAGCGTCTCTCCTTTGGCCGGAACTGGCGGAAAATTCGAGGGAATCCGAAAAATCGTGTTCGGGATCCCGTGCTGATCTAGGATCTGCCAGAAAGCCTCCCCCTTCCGCAGTTGTTCGGCGCTCCCGCCCCCGAGGGGAATCATCCAACGGCCCAGGTGGATCGCGTGCTTCGGCCCTTCCACGCGCGACGCCGAAAAGTAAAGGCCCAAGGTCTTCGGGTCGCGGTGAATGAAGTCAAATATGCCGTGACCTCCGGCATTCATGCCGGTAATCAGGTTCGACCATGCCACTGGGCTCTGCGGCGGAATGCTGGTGGTAAGCTCGCGGAAATCGCCCTGGGCGGCAAGCTTCGCAAAGTTGGGCATCTTGCCCTCGCGCATGAACTGCCGCAGCAGTTGGGGATCCATGCCGTCGATGCCCAGAATGATGAGACGTTGATCGCCCTTCCATTCCGAGCGGGCGGAGCGGCACGAAGGGAGCATCGCCGCCACAACTAGAAGCGGAAGGCATAGTACCCGGGCGATTTTCTTCAGAGCTTCATTCCTCGGCAATCGTACGTTTGGCTTATGACACTGGATCGGAACGTTGTTAGACTTCTATCCATGCGGCGTTTGGGCTCGTGGTGCTGTCTAGGCATTCTAGTCCTGGTTGTTTTCCAGGTCGACTCCCGAGCCGAGGAGAAGACGACCGCGGGCAAACCGTCCGCGCGCAAGCCGAATATAGTCCTCATTACACTAGACTCGGTGCGATCTGACCGGATGGGCTTTCTGGGGGCACGCAACGGCCTGACTCCCAACTTGGATGGTATTGCGCGACAGGGAATTGTCTTTGCCCAGGCCTATGCCCAAGCACCTCTCACGATAGCGTCCCACGCGACGATTCTTACCGGCACGTATCCCCAGACCCATCGGGCCAGCGAATTCGCTGTTCCGCTTGTGACGACGATTCCTTATCTGCCGAATCTGCTTCACGCGAGCGGATACCGCACCGCCGCATTCGTAGGATCGATTTTGCTGGATCCTTTGCATGGCCCTTTCCAGAGATGTGACCGTGGCTTTGACGTGTACGATGCCGGCTACCACCAGCCCCAGCGTGGTGAAAGCCGCTACCAGTCGGTGGCGCGCCACGCGGACGAGGTAGTTGCGCGAGCCACAAAATGGCTGGCAGGCAACCAGCAGCGTCCCTTTCTTCTTTGGGTGCATCTGCACGATCCCAGCGCTCCTGACGGTACCTATGATCGTGCCGTGGCTGCGGCGGACGCCGCCATCGGGAAACTGGTCAACCTCCTGCGTGACCAGTCGCTTTATGACGACGCTGTCATCGTAGTTGCTTCCGCCCATGGCGAGGGCTTGGGTGCGCACGGAGAAGACACGCACGGCATTTTTCTTTACGACGAGACGATCCACATTCCGCTGATCCTGAAATTGCCCAAGAACCAGATGGCCGGAAAGCAAGTCAAGAACCGCGCACGCCTTCTGGATATTGCGCCCACAATTCTCGAAGAGGCCGCCATTCCCGTTCCCTCGCAGATGCAAGGCCAGTCGCTGCTGCGAATCGCCCGGGCCAGCTCCCAAGCGGACCAACCGGCATACGCACGCAGCGATCTTCCCCAGCAGGGCTTCCAGTGCAGCGCGCTCGAGTCTTGGCGGGCGGGAAAGTATCTCTACATTCGCGCGCCGAAGCCCGAGCTGTACGACCTGTCTGTCGATCCCAATGCAACCCGCAACCTGGCCCAGACTTCAAAGGCCACGCTCGATACCCTGGCCTCGCAAGTGCAGGCTCTGGACAACCACCTCGGCAATGAACCCGGCAAAGAGTCCGCGACCGGACTCACGTCCAGCGAGATGCAAAAGCTGGCGTCCCTCGGGTATGTCGGTTTGCAGAAGACGGGCGCTGGCGTAAACGCAGCGACCGAAGGGACCGATCCCAAGGACGTCATCGCTGCCGCGAACAACACTCTCGCCGCGCTTGCTGATCTGGACGACGGAAAGCCGGAGAAGGCGATCCCCGCATTGCGGCAGTTGCTTGCCGCACAACCAAACTCTTACCTTGCGCAGTACGGCATGGGATTTGCGCTGTTCCAGCAACAACAATATGCGGAGGCGATCGGACACCTCCACAAAGCGATCGAACTGGAGTTGGAATCTCCCTGGGCGCATTACACAATGGGTCTCGGACTGATGAAGACGGGCGACTTCCAGACTTCCGACATTCACCTCAAGATTGCGGCGCGCCGCCTGCCCGGATCTGTCCCGTTGCGCGCGGCGTTGGCCGAGGTTGAACGCCATCTCGGAACCAACCAGGATGCGGTGCGACCATCGAAGGAAGGGACCAGCAAACATGATTGAAGGCGTGTGCCGCGGAGTTCGAGTGATCGATTCAGGTGCAAAGCTAGAACTCCTCGTCGAGTCTTATATGGTGTCGCGAGTGGCCAGGGAGCATGGTCATGCCGTTAATCACGGTTAACAGGAATCCTAACTGATGAAGACAAGCGATCTCGCTCAGCACTTTGAAAAAACGTTCGGAACTCAGCCCCGGATCTTTCGTGCTCCGGGCCGCGTCAACCTGATCGGCGAACACACCGACTACAACGACGGCTACGTCATGCCCGCGGCCGTCGGCTTCTCGACCTATGTCGCGATTGCCCCGCGGACCGATCGAAATCTGGCGATCCATTCCGAGGAATTCCTCGGAGATTTCGAGTTTGATCTCGACCACCTGCCTGAGAAGCGCGTCGGAGCGTGGTGTGATTATGTGGTGGGTGTTGCATCCGTTCTTCGGCAGCAGGGGCACACGCTAGCGGGAGCGAACCTGTTCGTCCACGGAGAAGTCCCAATCGGCGCCGGCCTGAGTTCGTCCGCGGCTATCGAAGTGGCTTCGGCACTCGCGCTGATGAGCCTGAACGACACGCACCTGCCCTTGCCTGAGGTCGCCAAGCTCTGCCGGCAGGCGGAGAATAGTTTTGTCGGGGCGCGCGTCGGCATCATGGATCAATTTGTGTCTTGCATGGGAAAGGCAGGGCACGCCTTTCTCCTCGATTGCCGCTCTCTTGAGTTCAAGTTCGTTCCGATTCCTGCGGGCCTTCAACTAGTGGTTTGCAATACGATGGTTCGGCATGATCTGGCCACTGGCGCCTACAACACTCGCCGCGAAGAGTGCGAAGAAGGAGTGCGCGCTTTCGCGAAATGGAATCCTGCGATTCGCGCCTTGCGCGATGTTCCAGTGGAATTGCTCGATCAACACGCGAAGGATGTTCCCACCACGATCTGGAAGCGATGTTCCCACGTGGTCCGGGAGAACCTTCGGACCTTGGATGCCGCCGCTGCACTCACAGAGGGAAATTTAGCTCGGGTGGGGAAACTTATGCACGATTCGCACTGCAGCCTGCGCGATCTCTACGAAGTGAGTTGCCGTGAGCTCGACATCATGGTCGAGGCGGCCGAAGGCCTGCTCGGCTTTTGCGGCGGGCGCATGACCGGCGGCGGCTTTGGTGGATGCACAGTGAACCTCGTGCACGAAGAGAATGCTGCTGACTTCGCTGCTCACATTGCCGAACGTTACCGACAGGCAACCGGAATCAATCCCCAGGTGTACCTTTGTTCGGCGGAAGACGGCGCCCAGACGCTCACCTAGAGCTCGATGGATCTCCGACGTTCTCTCCAACGTCCGGCGCCCACGCTTCCAGCTTCACCAGCCAGTTCGCGGGTTCGGGGAGGATCGCGAACTTGGGCAGGTCCCCGCGCACCATAGCGACTTCATCGCAGCAATGAAATCTGGGACAAGCGTGGCAGTCTTTATATATCTTGTCCGGGATATCTTCGCGCTGCGCCACAGAAAATCCTTGCCCGGCGAAAAAAGTTGGCTTCCGCGTGAAAAGGCAAATGCAGTCCACGCGATGCCGTTTCGCCTCAGCCAGTAGCGCCTGCACCAATCGTCCCCCCCCGCCTTTGCCTTGAGCCCAGGGTGCAACCGTGATGGAACGGATCTCGGCGAGGTGCGTGCCGTACAAATGCAACGCGCCACAACCGATGATGCGTCCATCATCTTCCAGAACCACGAAGTCTCTGACGTTCTCGCAGAGCTCGGCCAGCGTGCGCGGCAAGAGTGTGCCGTCGCCGGAGTATGCCGAGATCAGCTCGTGAATGTGCTGTGCGTCGGGCAGAATTGCTTTACGCGTGCGCATGGACCTCCTCGCGGAGAGACGCGATTGTCTCCCTCGTTGCAACGAGCGCCTGACGCACCCGAACCGGCGCGGTTCCCCCTGGTACATCGTGAATTGCCAGCACAGACGCAAGTTTCAACGACTCGTAGAAGTCTTGACCGAAGGCAGGACTGAGAGATTGCAGTTCGCCCAGCGGCAGATCTTGCAGTTCGCAACTCCGTTCCAGACACATCTGCACAGCCTTGCCGATCCGCTCATGCGCCAGCCGTGAGGGGACGCCGCGCTGAACCAAATACGTCGCGGCCGCCCACGCATTCATGAATCCCGACTTCGCCGCCTGCTGCATCTGCTCTTCGTGAAACTCCACAGCCTTCATCCATCCCGTCACCAGCGGCAACATCTGCCAGAGAGTGTCTGAGGCGGCGAAGAGAGGCTCTTGCGTTTCCTGCAAGTCCTTGTTGTAGGCCAACGGCAAGCCTTTCACCGAGACCATGAGCGCAGTCGCATTTCCCAAAACGCGCCCGCTCTTGCCCCGTACCAACTCGAGCAGGTCGGGATTCTTCTTCTGCGGCATCGCGCTGCTGCCGGTCGAGTAAGCCTCTGGCAAGCCCAGGAACCCGTATTCCTGTGAAGAAAACAAAATCATCTCTTCCGCCCATCGGCTCAGGTGCAAGGCGAGGAGCGACAGCGCATTGACGAACTCCAGCGCAAAATCGCGGTCGCTGGTGGCGTCTATGCTGTTGGCAGTCGGGCCATCGAATCCGAGGCTGTCCGCCATGAAGCCTCGATCGAGCGGAAGCGTTGCTCCAGCCACCGCGCCTGATCCCAGCGGACAAACATTCAGACGCTTACGGCAGTCCGCGAGCCGCTCCGCATCCCGCAGATACATTTCGACATGGGCCAGCAGCCAATGCGCGATCAGGACTGGTTCGGCTTTCTGCAGGTGCGTATACGCGGGCATCGCAGCGTCCGCAGCCTGTTCCGCGCGATCCGCCAGCACGCTGCACAATTCGGCCAGTTCGTGCTGCAGTTGATCGATGGCAGCCCGTACGTACAGTCTCAAATCGGTCGCAATCTGCTCATTGCGGCTACGGCCGCTGTGCAGCTTGTATCCCAACTCGCCGACCAGGCTTACGAGCTGCTTCTCCACAAAGTGATGAACATCTTCCGCTTCCGGATCGTCGAGAAACGACGGAGACGCGGTCGCTCGTTCGCCGATCTGCTCCAGTCCCTGCAGAATCCCTATCAGCTCATCGGCAGAAAGCACACCGGCATTCTTCAGCGCGCGCGCGTGCGCACCGCTGGCTGCGAGTTCGTAGTGCAGCAAACGCCGGTCGAAGCCGAACGACCGCTGCCAACGCTCGAAATCGGGATCCAGCGGTTGCCGGAATCTCCCCGACCACATCTTCATCGTGCGACCTCCACACGCGACCGCGCGCGCGAACGCGACGGCAGCCCCAGAATGCGTATGAATCCGGCTGCATCCTTCTGGTCGTAGCTGTCGCCCATCGTGAACGACGAAAGGTCGGTGCGATAGAGCGAGTGCTCCGACTCCCGGCTGACCACGGAAACATTTCCCTTGTACAGCGACAGCGTGGCGCTGCCCGTCATTTCTTTCTGCGTGCTTTCGACAAAGGCGTCCAGAGCTTCCCGCAGAGGAGTGAACCACAGACCGAAATAAACCATCTCTGCATACTTGAGTCCGATATGCTGCTTGAAGTGCGCAACGTCGCGCTCCAGGCACAGAGCCTCCAGTTCGCGGTGAGCTGCGATCAGCAGAGTTCCCCCCGGAGTCTCATAGCACCCACGCGACTTGATCCCTACAAAACGGTTCTCCACCAGATCGACGCGGCCGACGGCATTGCGCGCGCCGATTTCGTTCAGCAATTCCACCAACGATACGGGGTCCATTTCCATCCCGTTGACAGAGACCGGGACTCCCGCTTCGAACCCGATCCTTACCTCCTCCTCTTTGTCGGGCGCCTCCTGCGGCGATCGTGTGATTTGCCATGTGGTCGGCAAAGGCGCGTTCCCAGCGTCTTCCAACTCGCCACCTTCGTGACTGATGTGCCAGAGGTTGCGGTCGCGGCTGTGAATCTTCTCGCGGCTCGCTGCTACCGGAATCCCGTGCTGCTCGGCGTAATCGAGACAGTCCTCGCGCGACTTCAGGGACCACTCGCGCCACGGCGCGATGATCTTCAGCTCAGGAGCGAGTGCCTGGTAGGTCAGTTCAAACCGCACCTGGTCGTTGCCCTTGCCAGTGCACCCATGAGCAACCGCGGTCGCACCCTCGCGCAGAGCTACCTCGACCTGATGTTTCGCAATCACCGGACGAGCCAGCGAAGTCCCGAGCAAGTACTTGTGCTCGTAAACGGCTCCCGCCTTCAAAGCAGGGAAGACGTACCCGGTCAGGAACTCTTCGCGAAGATCCTCCACGATCACCTTGCTGGCGCCAGTCGCGTAGGCCTTCTCGACTACAGCGTCGATGTCGTCCCCTTGACCAACGTCGCCCACCATGGCGATGACGTCGTAGGAATAGTTTTCTTTCAGCCACGGAATAATGATCGACGTATCCAGTCCACCGGAATAAGCGAGAACAACTTTCTCAGGCATGAGCGCTCCTTACGGGCAGGCGAACCGAGCCGCCCAGCAATAAATAAAGAATAGATTTTTGAACGTGCAGACGGTTTTCCGCCTGCTCGAAGATGACGGAGTTGTCTGAGTCCATCACCTCGTCGGTGACTTCCTCGCCACGATGCGCCGGTAGACAGTGCATGAACACCGCGTGCGGCGCAGCTTCCGCCATGAGTTCCCGATTCACTTGGTATGACGCAAAAATCTCGGCACGCTGTTCAGTCTCGTGTTCCTGACCCATGCTGGCCCACGCGTCCGTATAGACCGCGTCCACGCCGGTCACCGCTGCCCGCGGATCGTGCAGCAGTTCGATGCGAGCTCCGGTCTGCTTAGCGATCTTCCTCGCGTCAGCAACAATGCGTGCATTCGGTTCGTAGCCCTTCGGCGTGGCAATCCGGATCGAGGATCCCAGGCAGGCGCAGGTCAGCAGCAGCGAATGCGCCACGTTGTTGCCATCGCCGACATACGCCAGGGTAATGTTCCTGATGTCGCCGAATCGCTCCTGCAAGGTAAAGTAGTCCGCCAGCGCCTGGCAGGGGTGCTCCAGATCGCTCAACGCGTTGATCACCGGTACCGAGGCAAATCGGGCCATGTCCTCGATCGTTTCCTGCGCAAACGTGCGCAGCACAATCACGTCAACCCAGCGTTCGAGATTGTGCGCAATGTCGCTCATCGTTTCGCGGGCGTCCAGACGCCCTTGCGTCTGGTCGACGAACATCGCCGTCCCGCCCAGGCTGGCCATGCCCGCTTCGAACGTGAGCCTCGTGCGTAGCGAAGGCTTTTCAAAGAACATCACCATCTGCTTGCCCGCCAGAGCGCGCTGAAAAACCGACGGCCGGGTCTTCATTAGCTCTGCCAAATGGAGCACAGCCTCGACCCCTTGCGGTCCGAGATCGCGGGTCGAAATCAGGTCCGGGCACCAGAAGATGCCGGGGAAAGTTTCCGGCACAGCCAGCGCTCTGCTTTGCAATTCACTGTTCAACGTGGACTCCTCTTTCTGCAAATGTGTTTCTGTCGTGCGCATGCGGGCCGGTTGGCTCATGCGCAGGTGACCTCGGTTCCGCACGGCAGCTTGGTCAGGTAGAACTGCGGCAAGGCCTCCGCTTCAGCGGCGGGCAATATCCTCACTCGTCCTACTCCTTGTTTCAGCGCCTGTTTGCAGGCCTCGAGCTTAGGCAACATGCCGCCGCTGATAATCGATCCGGCCGCCAGATCTTCGGCCTGCTTCGTGCTCAGCCATGGAATCACAGCCCCTTCGGCATCCTTAACTCCTGGCACATCCGTGAGAAAAATGAGTGCATTTGCGTGGCATGCGGCAGCGCAGGCCGCCGCCATCTCGTCTGCATTCACGTTGTAGTACTCGCCGTCAGCTCCCAGAGCCAGGGATGCCAGCACCGGAATTCCGCCCTGTTGCCAAAGTGCTTCAATCCAGCAAGGCTCCGCGAAGCAAATCTCGCCGACAAATCCCAGATCATGGCCGCGCACCAGTTTCTTGCGGGCGCGGAAGCTCATGCCGTCGCCGCCACAGAACCCGACCGCGGGCATGCCCGCAGCTTGAATGGCGGCGACCAGTTTCTTGTTGACCATGCCGCCCAGCACCATGAGCGCTACGTCGCGAGTCTCGGCGTCTGTGACCCGGAGACCGCCGACGAACTCGCTCTGCTTCCCAAGTCGCTTAAGCATCTTGGTTAGCGCGCTCCCACCACCGTGAACTACGGCCACGCGATGCCCGTCCTGCGCCAATTCAGCGATGGCGCGAGCGCATTTGCGCAACGTGGCCGCGTCCTCGAGAGCCGCTCCTCCGATTTTGACTACGATCGTCATTGCAGTCCCTCGTCCTCTGTCCACCCATACATCAGATTCATGTTCTGCACTGCCTGTCCGGCGGCGCCCTTCAGCAGGTTGTCGATGCAGGAGATCAACACCAACCGCCGGCCGTCTTCGGCGAGACAGAACCCGAGATCGCAGTAGTTCGTGTGCAGCGAAAACTGCACCTGCGGAAGCCTCGGTGTCTGAAAGACCCGCACCCACCGTTTGCCGGAATAGAAATTCCGGAAGCACGATTCCACTTCCAGCGGCGTCATTTCCCGGTTGAGTTGCACATAGATCGTCGACAGTATTCCGCGCGGGATAGGAAGCAGGTGCGGCGTAAATGTCAGTTCTTGCGCCGCCAGTTCAAGTTGCTCGACCATCTCGCCCACGTGCCGGTGATTGAAGACCGAATACGCGGACAAGTTGTCCGCGACCGACACAAAGTGCGTCTTGGACGAAGGCTCCTTGCCAGCTCCCGACACTCCGGACTTCGAATCAGAAATGATGCCTCGGTTTCGATCCACAACTCCGGCCTTCAGCAGAGGAGCCAGGGCGAGGATTACCGAGGTCGCATAGCAGCCGGGGTTGGCCACCAGTTCGGCATTCGCCACGCGATCGCCGTTCAATTCAGGCAGTCCGTAAACGGCTTTCTTTGTCAGTTCTGCCGCCTTGATCCGGTCCGAGTCCTGAAAATCGTAGATCGCGCGATGCTGTTCCTGCTTCAGCCGCCAGGCGCCACTAAGGTCAATCACGCGCAGGCCGCAAGCAATGGCCTCCGGCACGAGCGAGCGCGATGCCGAGTGCGGCGTGGCTAAGAACAGCAACTCGACTCCTTGCCGCTCCAGTGCCTCCCACGAAAGCGAATGCAGTGGATACCCACCATTGCCGGAAAGGACTGGAAACACGTCGGCCAAGTCCGAGGGGCTGCCATTATCGGCAGCGCGCCGCAGCAGAACAGGCTTCTCCAGCCGGGGATGGCGCAAAAGAATCCGCGTCAGCTCCAGGCCAGAATAGCCGGTCGCCCCGAGGACTGCGGTTTTGAGTTTCGCGGTCATTTCTGCGTCAAGTCCTGCGTCACTAGGACAGCATCTCCTCAATCCGGCCCGCCAGTTTCCGGGCGTCATCTCTGTCCGGACAAACAATCAGGATGGTGTCGTCCCCGGCAATCGTGCCCACGACCTCGGACCAATCCGCCTCGTCCAGCGCCGCCGCGACGGGCTGCGCGCTCCCCACAATGGTCTTGATCACCAACTGGTTCTGGGCCGATCGAATGTCGAGCACGAACTCCTTGACCAGCCGTGAGACCGGAGGCAGCGCCACACCGGCGGCTCCCTCCCCATGGGGCAGGGAATAGCCATGCGAGGTCTTGCTCAGGTTCAGGTCGCGGATGTCCCGCGAAAGGGTGGCCTGCCCTACCTTGAATCCACGCTTGCGCAGGATCCGCTGCAGATCCTCCTGGCTGGCGATGGACCCATGCTTCAACGTTTCCAGGACGGCGCGCTGGCGGAGTGTTTTATTCATAATGAATAACTATTCACGATGTTGAATAAATATCTTCTTATCTTACGGACCAAGCGCGAAATGTCAAGGAGAAATACCGACTTTCCGTTGACTTTCGGGAGCCGAAGTGGGGACGAGATGAGCGCGGCAAAAGCGGGCGGGAAACGCCGCCCCTTGGTAGACTACTTCGCGGCCAGGAAACACTGGCCACCTCGAGTCACGGGAGAGACGATGAACCCGAAGCCCACCCTAACAGCGGAGTTGATCGCGGAGTTCCTGGGTACTTTCGTGTTGATCCTGTTCGGCACAGGCGTGGTTGCGATGGCTGTTCTGTTTCCGTCTAAAAATACGGGTGAAACCATTCACGGCGGTTTCACCAACATCACTATGGGCTGGGGTCTTGGAGTGACGATGGGAATTTACATTGCGGGCAAGGTCTCGGGAGCACATCTGAATCCCGCAGTGACCCTGGCCTTCGCGGTCTTTCGTGGCTTCCCGTGGCGTAAAGTTCTGCCATACTCCCTCGCGCAGACTGCCGGAGCCTTCGTTGCCGCAGCTCTTGTGTACTGGAACTATCTGCCAGCCTTCCGCCAGGTGGATCCGCAACTGGAGCGAACCGCGGGGATCTTCACGACTTTTCCGGCGTTCCCCGGGTTGCCGCAAGCAGGCTTTCTCGACCAGACGATCGGTACCGCATTGCTCGTACTTCTAGTCTTCGCGATCATTGACGAATTCAATTCGCCGCCGGGGGCGAACCTTGCGCCGGCGATGATCGGGCTCGTCGTGGTTGCCATCGGCATGAGCTTTGGCGGCATGCACGGCTATGCCATCAATCCCGCGCGGGACCTCGGACCGCGCCTGTTTACCGTGTTCGCCGGGTTTCGTAACAACGGCCTCACCGACGGAACGCACGTGTGGTGGATTCCCGTCGTCGCGCCGCTGCTCGGAGGCCTGGCGGGGGCCGCCATCTATGACTTTGGGATTCGGCGCTACCTGCGTCCCTCGTAGAGACGTTGCTTGCAACGTCTTGCGTGCAGCACCCATGCTGCCGGCAAGAGGCGTAGCAATCCGGCCGAACTAACGAGGAGGCATCGTGCAATATGTTCTAGCGCTGGACCAGGGCACAACGAGCTCACGAGCACTTCTGTTTGATCAGGAAGGAGCCGTTCGTGCGGTCGCCCAACGGGAATTTGATCAGATCTTTCCTCAGCCCGGCTGGGTCGAGCACAATCCGGAGCAGATAGCTTCCTCCCAGATCACTGTGGCGCAGGAGGCGCTGGCTCGAGCCGGAGCGCGCCCGGGCGATGTGGCCGCTATCGGCATCACCAACCAGCGAGAGACCACGATTATTTGGAATCGCGAGACCGGGTTACCCGTCCACAACGCCATCGTCTGGCAAGACCGTCGCACCGCTGATTTTTGCGAGCGGCTCAGAAGTGAGGGTCACAGTCCTTTGATCCAGCAGCGCACTGGCCTGTTAATCGATTCTTACTTCTCTGCCAGCAAGATTTCCTGGATTTTAGAGAATGTTCCCGGAACGCGCGCCCTCGCAGAATCAGGCAAGCTCGCGTTCGGCACGGTCGATAGCTGGTTGGTATGGAAGCTAACGGGGGGCCGGGTCCACGCGACCGATGCCAGCAACGCGTCGCGCACCATGCTCTTCAACATTCACACCGGTGCCTGGGATCGCGAACTTCTCGACCTGTTTCGCGTCCCGTTTCCGATGATGCCCACCGTGCGCTCGTCGAGCGAGATCTACGGGAAAGTAAGCGGCGTGAATGGACTCGAAGGCATTCCGCTCGCCGGCATCGCCGGAGATCAACAGGCAGCTCTGTTTGGACAACGCTGCATCCGCCCTGGCCTGACCAAAAACACCTACGGCACGGGATGCTTCATGCTGCAGAATACGGGCAGGCGCGCCGTGCCGTCCTCCAACCGGTTGGTCACGACCGTTGCCTGGAAAATCGGAGACGTTACCGAGTACGCGCTCGAGGGCAGCGTTTTTGTTGGCGGGGCGGTTGTGCAGTGGTTGCGCGATGGCCTGGGATTGATTCGCAAATCAGAAGAAGTGGAAGCGCTGGCGAAGTCCGTGGCGGACAATGGCGGAGTCTATTTTGTTCCCGCGTTCGTGGGGTTGGGCGCGCCGCATTGGGATTCCTACGCGCGCGGCTCGATTTTCGGGCTCACTCGCGGCACAACCGCAGGTCACCTGGCCCGTGCCGCGCTTGAGAGCATCGCCTATCAGGTTGCCGACTTGTTGGACGCGATGCGCCTCGATTCCGGCGACTCGGTGCAGGAACTTCGAGTGGACGGCGGAGCCGCCGCCAATGACAGCCTCATGCAATTTCAATCCAACATTCTCGGAGTGCCCGTCGTTCGCCCGGCCGTGACCGAAACGACGGCGCTTGGGGCCGCATACTTGGCGGGCCTTGGGGTCGGCTTCTGGAAGACTGGCATCGAGGCGTCGGTGGCAGCGAAGGATCACCGCTTTGAGCCGCAAATGCCCGCGTCTCAAGCGCGTGCACTGCGCAACCGGTGGAACGAGGCGATCTCGCGATCCAAAAACTGGGAGTCCGGATCGAACGACAATCGCTGATTTACGGTTCGTACCAGAACACCGCGCCCCTGGTGATTGGCGGCAGCGCGTACGAGATCGCGTCTCCATGACGGATCCCCTTGACGGTTTGCACTTCGCCAAGAAAGGGAAGGAAGAAGCCCCTGCCTTCGGTTTTTGATGTCACGCTAACTTCGACGCCGCTTTGCGGCGTCTGAATCGGATTGGAGCCTCCGTGCAGGCCTGCGAAGTTGGCAAAGAAGCCGTTGATGTGTCCATCGGACGTGCGAGCGATCGACGTCGCAATCTGAGCCGGTGCTTTGATCTGCACCGTGTTGCCCCCTTGCAGGCTGGCGAGAAATGCCTGCTGGGAATCCAGAGACGCATGCTCGAAATCCTTTTCCAGCGCTGCGTTATAGGCCTTTCCCGGGCAACTGGAGAAGCGCACGACATGCTGCGAGTCACCGATCCCCGTTGCGTCGGTCCCCGTGATCACCAACCGCTTTCCCTGCGCAGCGAATGCGTTTATCCGATTCTTCTCGCTGTCACCCAGGATGCGCACATCCGGAAGCACCAGTGTCTGGCCGTGGAAATCAGCGAGCGTCCGCGGAGTCACGACTTGAAACTCCAGGTGCTTCTGCATGAGAAGGATCAGAATCCCGCGATAAGAAGCGAGAAATTCGTCCGCATTGAAATTTCGCGTGTCCGGCGAAAAATAGACGCCGATCGGATCAATCGGCGATCTTGGCAAATAGAACGTCTTCTCATGCGCCTGAATCCACGAGAAGATCTTTTTTCGTGTCGGCAGATCGTTCGACCCGGCCATCGAATGCCCCGGCGCGTCCCAGAAGTTCGCGCCTGCCATGACTTGCGACATAGCCAGATTCATCATGGCTTCACGCGCGTCGACTTTCTTGTCGCCATCCCACGAATAATTCAGAATCCACGTAGCCTTCCCCTGTGCGAAGGCCCGAAACGAATGCATTCCCACCTGATAACGGAACCAGTCCAGTGGATTCCTCGACGACGCCATGTGATTGCCGTTGCCAAATTCATATTCGTGCGCGATCGCGTCCACCACCCCGTATAGGCTGTAAACATCGGCGCCGACGCGCACCGCCTCTTCCTCAATCCCAGGATAGATTTCAGGAATCGTTTTGATTATTGGATCGACCGACTTCGCGGTGCGGTCAATCTCGCTCAAGAAATCGGTGAAGGTCTGAATCCTGAACGAGACCCACTTGCGGAATGCCGGATCCGAAAAATCTCCCAGCTTCACATCATGTTTCGCATCCAGCCCCGTCTGCTGCTTGAACGCCGCGACCGTGTAGTCATCAAAACTGGCCCACGTGTTCTCCCAGCCGTCGAAATGCGTCATCCAGTACGGGATGTCAATGTAAATGCCGTCAATCCCAGTCGCCGCAATCTGCCGCACCCGCTCCATGTACGTCTTCCGCCACTCCGGGGCGTAAGGACTCACCCACACATCCTCGTCGCCCTTTGCGATCCAGAAAGCCGAGCCGCCCCCGAAGATTGCGGGCTCGCCTGTGATCTTCCTCTGCAGCCAGTCTGGATGATCCTTTGCCAGCGTATGTGGCGTCTGATCGCCGTGTGCGGTAATGCACTCGGTCCCGGCAATGTAGACATACGCGTAGTTGCCGACCTTGTGTGCCGCATCGGCCACATCGTGAATCGCCTTCAGCTTCGCTTCCGGATGGAGAAAGCTCTCGTAGCGTCCGGGAATGTCGTTGTCCACTTCAATCCCGAACACGCCGCTGGCCTGCGCCTTGCTCACGATCTCCGCCGCGTCGCCGCCCTTCAGTCCATAGGCGCCGATGCGAACGTAGTTGGTCCAGTCCTGTTTCCCAGGAGCATCCTGCCCCAGCAAGAACCCGCTCAGAAAAACCAGGGCCACAGCGTTAATCCACACCGTACGTTTCTTCATTGTCATTTTCCGATCATTGCGGATGATTCATGATGTCGAAGACCATTCCTGTATTGCCTACGCTAAGCGTCAAGACGTAGCTGTCATAGGTCGGATGGTTTTCCGAGGAATGTTCGGCTGCATCCAGGGCGCGGATCTGATAATTCAAAGCCTTGGTCCCGCCTAGGGCATAGGTGTCGAAGCTCGCGGCCCTAACGGTGGGGTCGAGCATATCGAGCGCAGCATTCGCTGACACTTCGGTCCAACTCCAGTCCGTGCCTGTGCCCGCGTACCGCCACAGACGGGACGCGCCGCCCTCGGCCTCGAACATATATTCCGCCCCAACCGCAATGCCGCCCCCGTGGTATCCGGTCTTCGGATTTCGATCGGTGTCGAGAAATATCTGCCATTTGGCTGCGTTCGCACCGCTCCAACGAATCAACGTGCGCCCGCGCAGCCGGGCGCCCTGCCCATCGATTGAGTCCGGCCATGCGCTGGCAAACGGGGCCTGCACGGCTTGTTGCTCGACTGACGCGGCTTCTGCCGTCCAGTACTGCGGCGGGCTGTCATACGGATTGCCCGTCTCCTGTGTCAGATAAACCCAGCCGGCGTTGCGCTGCTTCGCCAGGTCCAGAGCTCCTTGAAGTTGGTCCTTACCCATTCCATAAACGATGTGCCAGAACCGATCAGGCGGGTACTGGTGCACCCACGCAAAGTCCACGTAGTTGTCTCGATAGTCCTTTAGGCCCTGGCTTTCCCAATTCATCAAGATGTTGGTGATACCCATCCAGCAGTCGCTGGCACTGTAGGTGCCCGGATTGAGCACCGTTATTCTTGCGCCCGCCTTCTCCCGCACGTGGTTCGTGAGTGCCTCGTAGTACAAGAACTGGGTGGAAAGAAAGGGATTGCTTGCGTTGCAGTCGGTTGGCACTTCATCGAAGAAGATGCCATCGATTAAGTAATTCCGGTACACCGCATCGATCTTCCGTCGAACGACCTTCGGATCTCGCGTGCCATAACCCGTGTATGTATACCCGATCACGAAGATACCCTGATTGCGTGAAGCACGAATCGCCCGGTCGACGCTCGGGTAGTAAGTCTCGTCGTCCCCGTTGTTGAGATTGACGATCATGATGCCGATGGCCTTCGCTCCCGGTGCCGCCCAAGCCGTCCACTGCGTCGACCCCGGGTCCTGATAGGATGGCACCCCGAGCCGCGTCTGTCCCGCAGCTGTCACTGCCGCAAATACGGCAATCAGCCATCCGCCGAACTTTATGCCACGCTGCATATCTTTTTTCATAGCTGATCCCCTGTCAATGCTCGTTCCCAGAGCGTGTCTTTCGTGGAGACTTGCCGTGATCTACTCGCCGGTCGGAGCTACGCCGCCGGTCACATCGTCCTGCCCGAGGCCGACGGTTCGGCGCAGTGTCAAACTGCCGTCCTCATTCAATTTTTGTCGGCAAGCCCAGCGCACTGGATATCGTTGCCCTTTGACTTCGATTTCCGCCTTGAGGCGCAGCCCCTTCCAGTTCGTTCCCTTCGGCAGCACAAACTTCGCCTGGCGCACTTTCCCCGGCAGCGGGTACCCGGCATCGAGGCTCCCTCCAACATTCACCTTCCCGTCCTCGCTCACCACCGACACTCGCAGCACGCCCGGCACGCCCGCAATCCCGTCGTTCACGAACCCGATAATCAATCCCGGATAGCCCCCCTCTTCGTAGGTCCACACCCAGGACGGCCGCACCCTGTACCCGATCTGCCGCGCAAGTCCATCAATCGCTTCGGGGAACTGATGGTAGTAGTTGAGGATGCGATCGGCCTGGATGCGGTGCCAGTTCCACAGCGAGAAATAGCAGGCGCCCACGTCGCGCGCATGCTGCACAACGTTGTCGGTATAAGGAACGCCGTCATCCAGCTTCAAACTGCGAGGCGATCCGTCCGACATGCCAACTTCGATCGACGCGGCGATCCACGGCGGGCGATTACTCAATTCGTCGATCTGCTCGTTCTCGATGAAGATGGTGTCGGTACGCAGCCAGTTGCAACTCCGTACCGTGCGGTCCAGCAGTTCCGAGTTGCCCACTTTGCTGAAGTCCGGCTGCGTGTTCGTAACCAGCGGAGTCTTCTTCCATCGTTCCAGTTGGTGCTGGAACATGCTCACGAATGTGTTCTCGGCGGTAACCGAATCAGGGAACGAATTCGACTCGAACGGCCAGGTGTGACCCTCGCCCCAGAAGCCATACATAAACGTGTCGACATACTCGACGTCAGGATGGCCGTCGTAAGCATCGGCGAGCAGGTCCACCAGTTCGCGAAACGCCGACTGAAACGCGGGGGAATCGTAGCGGGGTTCGTAGCGGGTGCGTTTCAGCCAATCGCCCAGCTTGACCATCGGGATCTTCTCGCGCAGAAATTCCGGCAGCGGAGAATCCGGAATGTCCGGATTGCTCATCATCACGCGCAACCCGATGCGCTTCTGATATCTCCGGGCCAGATCGAAAGTCAGCTTCCAGTGCTCGCAAACGTCGAGCCTTCCCGCCCGCTGCTGCACATCCTTCCAGTTCACGCGCAAATACAGCTTCGTGCCCAGCGGCAGCTTCACCAGATTCTCGATCGACTGGGCCAGGGTCTCTCCTTCCTTCTGGCCCGGTCCCACTTCGTCGCATACATAGGTGATCAGTCCCATCCCATAGTTCGGCACGACTTCACGGGATGGAGTCAGCGCCATGACCACGTTCCAACTCGGATAGTCGTCGGTGGAGAAAGGTCCCTGATAGAGCCGGTCGGCGACCGGAGGTCCGGACCCAAAGTCGTACTTGTCAAAATTGTGCGTCGGAACATGTGCCAGGAGAGAGCGGGTTCCGGATCCAGCAGCCAGCGCGATTGCTCCGCCAGCTTTCAGAAATGATCTTCGTTGCATGTGCAGTTCCTCGGACAGCCGAGAAGGAAGGTGGAAGCGCGGCCCCTTTCAGGGCCGCGTTAGTTGAGTTGAACCGGTAAGGGCTTTAGCCCGGTGGTCGCCTTGCTCGCGCCTTATTCACTTAGAACTGGTAGCGCGCTCCGAACTGCATTCTGCGGAAGTTGTTGGTTGTGGCAGTGACGTTCCCCAATGCGCCGTCTCCCGATCCAACATCGGGGAAGGCAAAACGCTGATGATTGAAGGCATTGAACATTTCGGCCCGAACCTGGACAACCTGCCCCTCGTGGATCTTGAATTCTTTCGAGAGCGACGTATCCAGGTTGCGGATGCCGTCACCCCGCAAGTTGGAGAAGTGCCTGGGCGCATTGCCCGGAATATTGTCGCCGGGTTCGCCAAAGCAATCCTGATTTAGGACAGTCCCCCTCGTCTTAGCCGCCTCGTGATAGCTCAGGCCGCTCGAAAGTTGAGAGCAGATCACGTTCGGTCTCTGATTGCCGTCCGCCAGCAGTCCGGCATTGTTGAAGAGAGCCAGGGGGTTGCCGGATTGCAAGGTGACCACTGTGTTCAATGCCCAGCCACCCACGATGCCATCCATCACCCGGTTCATGCCGCCTCCGATCCACCGGTCTTTCCCGAAAGGAAGCTCCACAATGATAGCGGCCGTCAAACGGTGAGGAGCGTCGTTAGAGCCGATCCCGTGCTCGACTTTGAGATTGTCGAGGACCTGCGGATTATCCAGACCGAGATTGCCAATCCAGGCATTGCGACCGGCAGACGAATCGTCCGTCGACTTCGAAAAAGTGTAGTTGCCCTCAAAGCTGATGTAGTGACTGGCGCGTTTCTGGAAGCGAATCTGCAGCGAGTGGTACCACGATGTCGCGATCAGCTTCGGCAGTCCCTCGAACCCGCCATCAAACTGGGGGTAGGGTTCCAGCAGCAGTTGCTGCGGAATCGTGTCATCCACATAGCGGGAATCCGCCACATCAGCCGCGTTGAAAATTGGGCTGGGCGGGCACCACGAACCGGTCAGCGCTGCTGCCGCGGTGAAGAAGCACTGGAACGGATTGGGCACTTCCGTGTTGAGATAGTCCGTTACCCAGTTGGGGTCAAAGTTGGGGCCTGGGGGGTTGATAGCGGGATTGTTGGCGGCTTGGACGAGTTGAGCCCGAGTCGACGAAGGCAGGAAGTTGCGATTGCGAGTGGAAATCCCCCCTGCCCCGGCCCACGGCAGATGGGTGCTTCGGTTGGCGGAGTAGTCGACCCCTATTACGATCTGTCCCGGGAGCAGGTGCTGAATTCCCAGATTCCATTGATAGATTTCTGCATTCCGAGCGGTTCCGGTGTCCAGGTCGCTCGAGTTCCCGAAGCCCCACTGCGCCAGTTTGCCGTAGGTGGTTCCCTGCGGAGGTGCGAGGCCGCCAGGAAATGGGCTGGTGCAGGTGGTCTGGATGTTTGAAGGTCCAAGACACGCGAACTGGGTCGCGAAATTGTCTTTGGAGAAGAACATAGAGGCAGTCTTGGCAAATGCCGGGCCGGCATACTGGAAGTTGGTGGCGACGTTCATCCCGTAGAACACTCCCGCGCCGCCCCGCAACACGGTATTAGGCGCGAGTTGATAGGCGAACCCCAAACGGGGAGCCCAATTGTTTCTGTCCACAGGTGAGTTGCGGTGTCCGGAACTTGGGAACACCGAGGTACCCCTGATTTCCCCAATCTGCCCCAATTGCGGAAGCAGTCCCGAGCCATCGCGATCGTAAGGAATGCTGATTCCTGTGTCTCCGCTGAAATCATTGAACTGGAGCCGGTTTTGGCGCTCGGTATAGGGCGTGCTCCACTCATAGCGCAAGCCAACATTGACGGTCAGCTTGGGCGTTACCTTCCAGTCGTCCTGAACATAGAAGGCAGTCTCTTTCGACTTATCCGCTATCGCGGGCACCAGATGCAGAGAGGCATCATGGGGATACCCAAGCAGAATCGTGGCGAACGGGTTGCCTTCGTTGTTATCGCCCAGGCCGATATTAGGTTGCGAGGTGGTCACATCGCGCGAGAAGTTGAAGATGCCGGAGGGATTGTCGGGTTGCCAGAAGTAGTTAAAGAAGACACGCTGCTCGCCTCCAAACTTGATTGAGTGCCGTCCCTTTACCCATTGGATACCGGACGAGTAACTGACTAACGTGTGGGCAAAGTGTGTATCCACGCAGCACTGGGTGAATATCGAGAGGAAGGGGTCATCCACCCCGATCGTGGGCATTCGCGTGAGTCCGTTGGCGGCAAGGTCCGGCGAAAGGCCCACATCGCTGAGCGTTGGGTAATTGTTACTGATGCCGGGGGCATGGACGCGGTCCACGCTGAATCGGCTTGTCCAAAGGGCCGTCGGACTAACGGACCAGTTATACTCCACGCCGCCATTCTGGGTGTTCGTCAGGAAAATCGTGCCGTCGCCCTGATCACTGCCGATGATCGTCGGCGCTGTGCTTTGGTCGTGATGACGGCTATAACGTCCACCGACTCTGTGGTTGGTATTGAACTGATGATCCAACTTGACGTCGAACTGCCACCCGGGGTCGGTTCCAACGATGACTTTGCGCCAGTTGGGGTCCGGAAAGGCCGCGCCCGGTATGTTAGGGTGCGGATACAGATTCAGAATCGCCTGCCCGATCGAGTCGATCTTGTCCGCAGGGATCTTGTCGACCACGCCACCATCGGTGAATCGGACAGCAAGGGATTGCCCAGTAATAGGATCAGTTTGTGATCGTGGGCAAGGCGTGGCAGATCCCTGGTTTCCGGCGCACGGGTCCCAGATTCCATTAGAGTTGGCGGGGCTTTGGGAGAAATCGCCGGTGCGTTCCAAGTCCGTGGGGACGATCCCTCTCAGGTTGATCGGGTCCTGCTGACGAACTTTCTCAAGATCTACAAAGAAGAATGTCTTGTTTTTCTGGATCGGCCCGCCCAGCGAGAATCCGTACTGATCGCGCACGTGATCCGGCCGCGGGCCGCTGTTGAAGAAATCCCGGGCATCGGTTGCTGAACGTTGGAAATACCACCAGCCGCTTCCGTGGAATGCATTCCCACCTTGCTTGAGCACCATGTTCACAATGGTGCCGCCATTGTTCCCAAACTCCGCGGAGAAACTGTTGTTTTGGACCTTGAATTCCTGCACGATCTCGACAGAAGGCTGAAAGTAGACGTTGGAGTTGCCGCCCTCGCCCTGTTCCGGGGCGCTAATGGGACTACCGTCGAGGGTTACTTGAGCGGTGGCGTTACGCTGGCCGTTGGAGACGAAGTTGGTGCCCGACGGATAATTGTCATTGATCCCGGAACCAGTCGTTTCCGTCACTCCGCCGGCAAGGAAGACCAGCCCGAACATGCTGCGGCCATACAGAGGAATGTCGCGCACATACTCGTTGGTCACGTCGGTGCCGATGGCCGCACTCTCGGTATCCAGCAGAGGCGCGGCCTCCGTCACCTCCATGGTCGTGATCACTCCGAGTGGATGCAGCGTGAAGTCAATCGTGGTCTGCTGGTCGACCTGCAGCACGGCATTCTTCTGCTCGGCCGCCCTGAATCCGGCCGCCTCCGCCTTGATCGTGTACACCGCTGGCCGAAGCCCCGTCAGCAGGTACAGTCCATGATCGTCGCTGTGTGCCGTTGCCGCGATGCCGGTGGCGTCGTTGACGATCGTGATGCTCGCATTTACGATCAGCGCGCCGGTTTGGTCCTTGACGATTCCTCGAATCTGCGCCGTGTAGCTGGCCTGTCCGAAGACGGCAGCTGTCACGAAGAGAAATGCGATAAGAGCGATGAGACTCAGGAGTGAAGAGCGACTGCGACCAGCGACACGCATAGCGGCCTCCTAACAGGAGCTTTCATATCATTACGAGTTAAAACTATTACTTTCGTTTATGGCGAAAGTCAAGTCAAATCGGAGCGATCTAAAATATGCACGGGCGGGTGGGAACCGGAGACTCTTCCGCAGGTTCGATCTTGAATCGAGAGAGAGTTCAGAGCATATTTACGACTCCTTTCTTCTTGTTTCATAAGGTTTCGTCCCGTAGTCTGTGGGCTGCTGCTGTTCTGCCCTACGTTCCAACCTTCTGGAGGGATGTGCGAATGCCCCGTCTCGTTCGCTACTGCGCTCAGTTAACGATGGTTCTCGTAGTGATGGTTCTCGCGGTCTCGCTCTTTCCGGTTCAGGCGTCGCCACTTCCGAAGGTTCACGCTAGCCACGAGGGAGACACTCTCACCCTCTCGAACGCCGCGATCTCGGCTACTTGGTCGGTCAGCGGCGGGTCGCTGCGTTGGCAAAGTCTGGCCAACCATTTCACGGGCGTGACCCTGCCGCTCGACGGCAGCACGTTTGAGTTGGTGCCTGGAGAAGGCCCGGTTTCGCGTTCCGTTGATTTTAAAATTCTGGCCGCGCCTGTGCTTGAGGAACTTCAAGGTCTATCGAGTTCGCCCAGGGCTTCGGATCGCTTGCCGGGACGGCAGATTCGGATCGAACTCGAGGACTCGTCCGCGCAGATGCGAGTCACCTGGAAAGCGATACTCCGCGACGACGCGAACTACATTCGTCAGGAAGTAACCATCCACGCGCTGCAGAAACCTGTCGCGCTCGCGCAGGTTGTCCTCGTCGATGCGATCCTGCCCGGTGCCGCGGTCTCGGGTCCGGTGAAGGGATCGCCCGTCATCGCTGGAACCTGGTTCGCTGGCGTCGAGCATCCGCTGTCCGATTGCCGTGTCCGCGCCGACCGCGCCTCCTGCTGGCTTGCGCGCGAACTCCCGCTGCAGGCGGGACAAAGTGTGACGTATTCATCTGTGTTCGGTGTGACGCATCCCGGGCAGTTGCGCCGCGACTTCCTGAAATATGTCGAACTCGAACGCGCTCATCCTTATCGAACTTTCCTGCACTACAACTCCTGGTATGACCTCGGATACTTTGACCGCTACAACGAACAGAGTGCGGTGGCAGTCGTCCAGAGTTTCGGCGAGCAACTGACGAAGCAGCGCGGCGTCAAACTCGACAGCTTCCTGTTCGACGATGGCTGGGACGATCCCACGACTCTGTGGAAGT